>NZ_VCKY01000019.1 GCF_005889735.1 Nonomuraea turkmeniaca | reverse complement strand
GGGCGAGGGCGGGCGTGTTGACGGTGAGCAGGCTGCCGGCGGCCACCCCGAGTCCGCCGGCCGCGATCGCGCACGCCGCCACGGCGGGGAGTGTGCGGACCGCCGAGCCGACCAGGACGGACAGGGCGAGTGCCATGGCGGGGCCCGGCTCCGCGGGAAGATCGGCGTACCAGGAGAGCAGGATGGCGGCCGCCGCGACGGCCAGGCCCGCGACCGCCGCCCGCACCCGGGCCCGGTGGCGCACCAGGGCGAGCCCGCACACCATCGCCCCGGCGACGGACCCGACCTGCCAGTAGCCCCCGCCCCAGCTGCCCGCGATCCGGTACGCGGTGAAGGCCAGCAACGTCGCGAACACGCCGCCGAGCAGGGCTTCGACCACCCAACCCGCGCGTCCGGCGGTCGCCGCGCCACCGGCGCGTCCGGCCTGCGCCGCGCGTCCGGCCTGCGCCGCCGTGCGGACGCGGCCGCCCGGCCGATCCCCGACATTCACGCCGCTCAGGCTAGAAGGCCGGGTCCCTCCGGGTGAACCGGCCGAAAGTACGGTCCCGGCCGCCGCGAACCCTGCTTTCGACCCGCGCCGCCCCCGACCTCGGGCTCCCTAGGATGAGCCCTCACGTCGCGTGCAGACCTCCCCACCCCGCTCACTGGAGCCGGTCGGCGGTGAGCCACAGGCGCAGCAGGTGGCGGCGGCGCTCCGGCTCGGGGTGGTCCTCGTAGGCCGTGCGGCTGTGCAGGACGACATGGTTGTTGAGGAACTGCATGTCGCCCGCCCGCAGGTCCATGGTGAGGGCGAAACGTGGATCGTTGGTCAGCCGGTCGAGAAGGTCCATCGCCTCCTCCTGCGCGTGGGTGAACGGCGGCACGTGGGCGCCGCGCTGGGCCGAGCGCAAGTAGTCGGGTCCGTACGAGACGGACAATCCGCCACCGGCACGGGGTGCGCAGATCGGCTTGGTGAAGAAGCTGTCGGGGCCGTCGCCGGTGCGCCGGTCGTGCCACCACGGCTGGTAGAGCAGCTCCGCCAGGTCCGGCCGGGTGCGTACGAGCTCGTTGTGCACCGCCACGGAGCTGACGATGGCGCTGAGGCCTCCGGACTTGGCCGGCCGCACGCACAGCAGGGCCACGATGTCGGTGGGGTCGCTGTGGTAGCCGAGTCTCCCGCTGTGCTGGTAACTCTTGGTTCGCGCCTGCGCGGGGTCGGCGCCCGTGTCCCGCACGTGCATGAGGGGAGAATTGTCCGGGCCCTGGCGGACGATGCTGCCGACGTGACACGCGAGACTGAGCGCGGCAATCTCGTACTGCCGTCCGTCCATCCCGTCGGTCGGCACACCCTGGACCAGTGCGAACCCGCGGCCGCCCACGAGCTCCTCACGCACCCGCCGCAGGACGGGGCCGAGCGTGGGCAGCGGGAAGCTCTCTCGGGTGATCTCGTCCGGCGCCGCTCGCACGGCGGCCAGAACCTCCCGCCGGTGTCCCTCGTCGAGCGGCACCCGCCAGGCGTCGCTGTCGCGGATCTCCGCGCCCAGCCACTCCCCCGGCCCCAGCACCTGTGCGACCGTCATCGTCCACACACCACCTCTCCGCAGCGATCTGTGGTTTCACCATGCCGCCCGCCAGCGCGCGGGGCAGCCCCTCATCGCCCACGGCGGAACGTTTTCCCCCACAGCGGAAGTGCCGTCAGGCCAGCGAGTCGATCCAGCGTTCGAGGCGGCGGCCCTCCAGCTCCATGAGGGCCGGGTCGCGGAAGGTGTTGGTCAGCAGGGAGATGCCCTGGTACGCCGCCATCAGGGCGACCGCGAGCTCACGCGCGTCGCCGCGTCCCATGGCGGAGAACTGCCGCTCCATCCAGTCGACCAGTTCCCCCATGACCTTGGCGATCGCACGGTCGAGGCCGTCGTCGCGCTTGTCGAGCTCGGAGGCGAGGGTGCCGGTGGGGCAGCCGTACTTGGCCGCGAGGTCACGCTGCTCGATCCAGCCGTGCACCAGTGCCTTGAGCCGCTCCTGCGGGGTGGGGAGCCGGTCGAGCGCATCGATCATGGACTCGAGCTGGCGGCCGTGCGCGGCGATGGCGGCCTCGACGAGCTGGTCCTTGGTCTTGAAGTAGTAGTAGACGTTGCCCACCGGGACGTCGGCCGCGCGGGCGATGTCGGCGAGCGTCGTCTTCTCGACTCCCTGCTCGTGCAGCACCCGGGCGGCGGCGCCGGCGAGCCTCTCGCGTTTCCCCGATCGAGTTGAGTTAGTCACCTGACTAACTATAGACAGGCGCACTCCTGTCCCGCTATGGTCCCAGGACTAAGTCAGTCAACTAACTAACTCGGTGAGGTAGTCCATGATCGTGATAACCGGTGCGACGGGCAATGTCGGCGGTGAGCTGGTCCGGCTGCTCGCCGCCGCAGGCGAGCAGGTGACCGCGGTCTCCCGCAGGCCGGGTCCGCTCCCCGAGGGTGTCCGGCACGCCCTGGCCGACCTGGGTGAGCCGGGCGGGTTGAAGACCGCCTTCGACGGCGCGGAGTCGCTGTTCCTGCTCGTCGCCGGGGAGGACCCGCAGGCCGTCCTGGAGGCGGCCGTGGCGGGCGGGGTGCGGCGGGTCGTCCTGCTCTCGTCGCAGGGCGCCGGGACCCGCCCGGAGGCGTACGCACACCCCGTGGCCTTCGAGGACGCCGTCCGCGGGTCAGGACTGGAGTGGACGATCCTGCGGTCGGGCGGCCTGGACTCCAACGCATTGGCCTGGGCAGAGCCGATCCGCGCCCACCGTACGGCCGCAGCGCCGTTCGCCGACGTCGCGCTGCCGAGCGTCGACCCGGCGGACATCGCCGAGGTCGCGGCCGTGGTGCTGCGGGAAGGCGGGCACGAGGGGCGCACCTACACGCTCACCGGGCCGCGGGCGGTGAGCCCGCGCGAGCGTGCGGCGGCGATCGGAGCGGCGCTGGGCGAGGAGGTGCGGTTCGTGGAGCAGAGCCGGGAGGAGGCGCGGGCGCAGATGCTCCTGTTCATGCCGGAGCCGATCGTCGAGGGCACCCTCGCCATCCTGGGCACGCCCACCGCTGAAGAGCAGCAGGTCAGCCCGGACGTGCAGCGGATCCTGGGGCGGGCGCCGCGTGCCTTCGCCGACTGGGCCGCCCGCAACGCAGCCGCCTTCCGCTGACCACCACACCCGAGCCCACACCATGGCCAGCCTGCCCGGGCCCGCCGGGGACTACACCATGACCAGCCCGCCGGAGGACACGCCATGAGGAGCCCCGCCGGCTCGGCACAGTCCTTCCTGGGCGAACCACGCGTGGCCACGCTGACGACCCTGCGGCCCGACGGCTCGCCGCACGTGGTGGCCGTGCGCTTCGCCTGGGACGGCGACGCGGCCCTGGCCCGCGTGCTGACCGTCGCCACCTCGCGCAAGGCCCGCAACCTGGTGCGGGGCGGCCGTGCCGCGCTCTGCCAGGTCGACGGATTCCGCTGGGTCACCCTCGAGGGCGCCGCCACGGTGTCCGATGACCCGACCCGGGTGGCCGAGGCCGCCCGGCGCTACACCCAACGCTACGGTTCGCCGCCGCCCGCGCCGCCCGGCCGGGTCGTGATCGAGATCGCGGTGGACCGGACCATGACACTCAACACCGGACCATGACACTCAACACCTGAACGGACCACACATGCCCATCCAGAACGTACTCGACTCCACCATGCACCACCGGGAGCTCGGCGCCGGCGCGCCGATCGTCTTCCTGCACGGCAACCCCACCTCCTCCTACCTGTGGCGCGAGGTCATGCCCGCCGTCGAGCACGGCCGCCGCCTGGCCCCCGACCTGATCGGCATGGGCGAGTCCGGCAAACCCGCCATCGACTACACCTTCGCCGACCACGCCCGCTACCTGGACGCCTGGTTCGACGCCCTCGACCTCGACGACGTGGTGCTCGTCGGCCACGATTGGGGCGGCGCGCTGGCCTTCGACTGGGCCGCCCGCCACCCGGGCCGGGTTCGCGGGATCGCCTTCACCGAAGCCATCGTCAAGCCGATGAGATGGGACGAACTCCCTGAGGATGGCCGTGACCTGTTCAGGGCGATCAAGACCGAGGGTGTGGGAGAGTCCATGATGCTCGACCACAACGCCTTCCTCCTGGAAGGGCTGCCCAACTCCGTCGCCACGCCGCTCGCCGAGCACGACGTGGCAGCGTACGCGCGGCCGTACCCGACCAGGGAGAGCCGCCTGCCGCTGCTGCGCTGGGCCCGCTCGCTGCCGCTGGGCGGGGAGCCCGCCGACGTCGTGGCCAGGATCGAGGCGTTCGGCCGGTGGCTGGCGGCCAGTGTGGACGTGCCGAAGCTGCTGATCGGCTTCCGCCCCGGCCCCGGCACGATGTGGACCGCGGAGACCCTCGCCTGGTGCGCGGAGAACGTGGCCGCGCTGGAGATCGTGGAGCACCAGGAGGCCGCCGGGCACCACACGCCGGAGGACCACCCCCTCGCCATCGCCGCGGCCGTGGAGACCTGGCTGGCCAAGCTCCCCTCAGCCGGATAGCTGGAAATGCCAGATCACCATCGTCGGAGTCCCGGCGAGGATCGCCCTCGCCGCCTCGGGCACCAGATCGTCGAGGCACCACGGCCAGAGGTCCCAGGGGCCGAGCGTCTCCGCGGCCGCGGGCACGGCGGTGTCCGCTCGCGGGTGCCGGGGCTCCTCGCAGCGCCGCACCTGCAGGCCCGCGGCCAGCGCGGCCCGGATGTAGTCGCCGATCAGGTGATGGTAAGTGGCGACCCGCCCCGGCCGCCCGCCCGCCAGGCGTACGGACGGGACCACGCCGCGGGCCACCCCTTCCGGATGGATGTCCGAGGTGACCACGTGCCCGCCAGGCCGCAGCACCCGGGCGAACTCGGCCAGCGCCGGGCCAAGGTCGGCCACGTGCGTCAACGCCAGGGAGCAGACGACCAGGTCCACGGCGTCGTCGGGGATCGGCAGGCGGCTCAGGTCACCGAGGCGGAAGTCGCCCTGCGGCACCCGCGCACGTGCCCGTTCCAGCATGTCGGGCGAGCTGTCCACCCCGAGGATCCGGTGCCCGCGGCCGGCCAGGTGGGCCGCGAGCCGCCCCGTGCCGCAGGCGGCGTCGAGGGCGACGCCCGCAGGCAGCGCGTCGACGATCCCATGGACGATCGGCTCGTCGATGTCGAACGCCGAATTGGGGTCGTCATAGGTCTTCGACCAGATCTCGTAGCCCTCGACCGTCTCCACGCGGGCGACCTCCACGGCGGCGGTCGCCAGCGTGTCGTCGTCGAGGAGCTTGCGGATCTCGGTGAGGCGTGCGTCGACGAACTCACGGTCGTGCTCGCCCCTGTAGGACCGCAGCAGGGCGAGGCCTTCCACGCCGAGGACGTAGGCGAGGGGATGTTCGTAGATCACCGACGTAACGGTAACCAGGCACGCCGCGCACGTGCCAGCGAATTTGACGCGCTCCTCACCGTGGGCCGATCCGTCCGCCCGGCACCCGCCTGGTTCGATGTCAGCGGTTTGGGCGACCCAGGTCACTTATGTGGCGGGCCAGGTAGATGTTGGTGGTGGCCTCAATGCTGGATCAGGCCGCCGACCGGGACGGGAGCGACGTGGCCGGTTGCCGGAACGGTCTGCGCCAGGGCGAGGCCGACGTCGACCAGCGATGACCGGCACAGGCAAGCGACGTCGGCGATCGGAGTCCAGATCGACTCGGCGATTTCACCGACCGGCTCAGGCCGGAGCCGGCCGCCGGTGATGCGGATCCGGTAGAAGATGCCGACATTCTGGTGCTCGGTCCCGGCACGGGCGACGTCGGCGGGGATCACCCTCGAGTCCACGCCCAGCAGGCGTTCGACCGCAGCGTCGCAGCCGGTCTCCTCAGCGACCTCCCGGATCACCGTGTCGAACGGATCCTCCCCGTGCTCGACCCGGCCGCCAGGAAGAGTCCAGTGAGATTCGCCCATGGGTGATACGTGACGAGCGAGCAGCACCCGCCCGTCCTCGATGCACACGGCGTACGCCGCCAACCGGAAACTCATCCCCGCACCTTCCCAGACGCACCAGCACTTCGTGCCGCTGAAGCTTCGCCGGCACGAAGTTACTGATCATCAACGTTCGATGCAATGATCAAGCTTCCCTGACACAGGACACTGGATCTCCGGTCACCCCCGTACGCTGAAGCGGACCGGCATGTGCTTGATGCCGTTGATGAAGTCCGAGCGCATCCGCCGCACCGGGCCGGCGTGCTCGGCGCCGGGGAAACGGCGCAGCAGCTCCCTGATCATGCAGCGGATCTGCATCCTGGCCAGGCCGGCGCCCAGGCAGAAGTGCGGCCCGCCGCCGCCGAACGTCACGTGGTCGTTCGGGCTGCGCCGGATGTCCAGGACATGAGGGTCGGTGAAGACGTCCTCGTCGTGGTTGGCCGAGGCGTAGAAGGTGACCACCTTCTCCCCGGCGGCGATCGGCTGCCCGTGCAGCTCGGTGTCCTTGGTCGCGGTACGCCGGAAGTTGTGGATCGAGGAACCCCAGCGCAGGAACTCCTCGGTGGCCGTACGCCACAACTCCTCGTCGTCGATGCCCGCGACCAGATCGCGGTAGCTGTCAGGGTGGGTGATCAGGGCGTTCATGGCGTGGGCGATGAGGTTGCGGGTCGTCTCGTTCCCGGCCACGAACAGGATGACGAAGAACATGCCGATCTCGTCCCTGGTCAGCCGGTCCCCGTCGACCTCGGCCTGCACCAGCGCGGTGAGGATGTCGTCGCACGGGTGCCTGCGCCGCTCCTCGACCAGCTCGTCGCAGTACGCGAACGCCTCCGCCGAGGCGATCTCGCCGTCCTCCGGCGTGGTGCGGAAGTCGGCGTCCTGGAAGCCGACCATACGGTTGGACCAGTCGAAGATCTTGGCGTGGTCCTGCTCGGGCACGCCGACCAGGTCGCAGATCATCTGCAGCGGCAGGTACTGGGCCACGTCGCCGACGAACTCCACCTCGCCGCCCTTGTCCAGCACGACGTCGGCGATCTTCTCGGCGCGCCGCTGGATCTTCCCCTTGAGCTGGGCGATCATCCTGGGCGTGAATCCGGCGCTGACCAGTTTCCGGTAGCGGGTCTGCTTGGGCGGATCCATGTTGAGCAGGGTCAGGCTCGCCAGGGCGATGAACTCGGGCGTCTGCGTACGGATGAACGCGGTGCCGAGCTCCGTGGACCACGTGTGCGCGTCCCGGCTGACCGCCTTGACGTCCTGATATCTCGTGACGGCCCAGAACCCGGTGTCGCCCGGCACCTCGTGCCAGTGGACCGGCGCGTGCCGCCGCAGGTAGGCGAACTGCTCGTGCGGGACCTCGCGTTCCCAGGTGTCCTCGAGTAGGTCGATCTGCATCTGGCCCTCCTTCTACGACAGTCCGAGCAGGTCGCGTAGGTTCTCCACCACGGCGCGGGCCTCGACCGCCGGCGGGTCGAGCCGGTGTTGCACGGCGCAGCCGATGAGCATCGCCAGCACGCCGGCGGCGATCTGCTCAGGCGGGCGGCGCAGCGGCACCCCGGCCGCCGCGGCCCAGTCGGACAGCCCTTCGGCGAGCCGGGCGCGGACGTCGGCGTACCGCCTGGCCAGGGGTTCGCCGATGGCGGGGTCGCGGGCGCCGTGCAACCACAACTCCATCTCCAGCAGGAGCCACGGCGCGCTGCGATCGCGGGTGAGCACGGCGAACATGGCGGCCAGCCGCTCGTCGAGCCCGCGCACCTCCTCGAAGCCGGCGAGCAGTTCGGCCGCGGCCTGCTCCTTCCACACCTCCAGCAGGGCCAGCAGCAGCCCTTCCTTGCCGCCGAAGTGGTCGTACAACGCGCCCGTGGTGCGATCGGCGGCGCCGGCGACCGCCTCGGCGGAAACGGCGTGGAAGCCCTTGCGGGCGAACAGGTCGGCGGCCGCGTCGATCAGCCGCGCCCGGGTCTCGGCCCGCCGCTGGTCCTGGGTACGTCCCACCTGAGCCTCCGCAGGTATATCGGCCCGTCAACATATATTCGCCTTCCTATATATATTTGAACGAGCGCTTGGTCAATAGTGCGGAGAATGCCGTCGACGCCGGTGCACGACGTGCTCGGCGGCGGCGACCACGAGGCCGGCACGGAGCTGCGACCGGGGCCCTGGGACGTACGGGTCCTGCGGGAAGGCATATCGTCGTGACCTGAGTACGAAGAGAGCGGAGGGACGATGCCGCGCACCTGGCTGACCGAGCGGTTCCAGCTCGATGTGCCGCTGGTCGGCGCCCCGATGGCGGGGGTGAGCGACGGGCGGCTGGCCGCGGCCGTGTCCGCGGCGGGCGCGCTGGGCATGTTCGGCGTGCCCGCCACCGCCTCGGCCTCATGGATCACCGAGCAGGCCGCCGTCGCCGCCGGGAGCGGCCGGCCGTACGGGATCGGGCTGATGGCCTGGGCGCTGCAGGACAATCCCGGCCAGCTGGACGCGGTGCTCGCCGCCCGCCCCAGCCTGGTCTCCGTCAGCTACGGCGACTACGCCCCTTACGTCGAGCCACTGCGACGGGCAGGGATCACCGTCGCGATGCAGGCGGGCACCACGGACGAGGCACGCGCGGCCGAGCAGGCCGGCGTGGACGTGATCGTGGCCCGGGGCGGCGAGGGCGGCGGTCACGGCCGTGCCGAGGTGGCCACCCTGCCCCTGCTGCAGAGCGTGCTGGACACGGTCGGCGTCCCGGTGCTGGCCGCGGGCGGCATCGCCACGGCCCGGGGCCTGGCCGCGGTGCTCGCGGCCGGCGCGGAAGGGGCCTGGGCCGGCACGGCGTTCCTCGGCTGCGCCGAGACGACCCTCTCCGAGCCGGCCCGGCAGCGGGTCCTCGAGGCCGGCGAGACCGGCACCGCGTACGGCCGCGTCTTCGACGTCGCCCAGCGGCTGGCCTGGCCACCCGAGTACGGCGGCCGCGCCCTGCGCAACGCCTACTTCGACCGCTGGCACGGTCGGGAGCCGGAGCTGGCCGCAGACGAGGCGGCGCAGGCCGAGCTCGAAGCCGCCCGCCGCGCGGGCGACTTCGACACCGCCTACGTCTACGCCGGCGAGGCCGTCGGAATGGTCCGCCGGACGCGCACGGCCGCCGACGTGGTCGCGGACTTCGCCGCCGCCGACAAGCTCCTGGGTCGCTTCAGCAGCTCATAGCGGGTCGGCGCGGACGCTGGACCTCGTCGCAGGTCGGTCGCCGGCACCGGGCGGCTCAGGCTCGGACGCCGAACCAGGTGGCCAAGGCGGTGGCGAGGGTGCCGGCCGGCTGGGGGTCGGTCGTGGTGGAGATCCAGGCGGTGTGGCCGTCGGGACGGATCAGCAGCCCTTCGAGGCCGGGCTGCTCGGGGCAGCGGGCGTGATGGGTGTCCACGGCGACGTTCGTGTCCGCCGGCACGATGCGGTCGCCCAGCTGGAGGAACACGGGGCGGGCGGTGCTGAGGAGCTCGGCGACGCTGGTCTGCCGTCCGTCCACGACCAGCTTCAGGTTCGGCGCGAGCCGGCCCAGCCATGGATGGTCGCCGGGGATCTTCGGGTCGTAACGGGTGCTCACCCCCGTCACCAGCTCGGCCAGATGTTTGCCGACCGGCGGCAGGTCCGCGAGCTCGCCCAGCAGGTCCCGTACGCTTCCAGCCGAGGTTGACCGCGTCGGCCAGCGCCACGTTCACCCCGACCGCGCCCGCCGGCGGGTGGATGTGGGCGGCGTCCCCGGCCAGCACGATGCGGCCCGCGACGTAGCGATCCGCCTGCCGGGCCGCGTCGGAGAACCTGGTGAGCCAGCGCGGTCCGGTCAGCTCCACCGGGCGGCCGAGTGCCTCGTTCAGTAGCTGCTGGAAGTACGCGAGCCGGACCGGCTCGTCCCGGTCGGCGGGCGGCTCCGGCTCGTCGAGCACGATCCGCACGTAACCGGGGCGCGGGATCACGAACACCGTGCCGCGCTCGCCTTCGGTCATCCCGAACGGCAGGGCGGCGGGGTCGGCCAGTTCCACGTCGGCGAGCAGGCCGAACGCGCCGGCGGGCGTGCCGGGAAAACCGATTCCGGCGAGTTTGCGCACGGTGCTGCGGCTGCCGTCGCAGCCGACGAGGTAGCCGGCTCGCGTGCGCTGCCGCTCGCCGCCGGCCAGAACGGTCACGTCCACCCCGTCGCCGTCCTGCTCGACGCCGACGACCTCGTGGCCCCAGCGCACCGCGGCAGCCGGTCCACCACTGTCACGTCCACCCCGGCGAGCGCCAGCTCACCCGCCACCATCAACCCGGCCGGACCTGCCCCGGCCACCATGACCGTCATCGACCCCCCTCGTCGGCTTGCTCGGACTCCGGCGGCGCCGGCCAGGCCAGCCGGCCGGTCTCGATCTCGCCGATGATCTCCTCGATCCAGCCGAGCTCGGCCTCGTCCATCCGCAGGGCGTACTCGACCTCCACCACGAACAGGCGCGGCACCTGGCCGGCCGCCTCGCGGTGCGCCCGCCGGATCTCCTCCAGCGACGCGCGCACCCGCTCGGCCCGCTCCCGCAGCGCCGCCACCGCACCGTCCGGCCCGAGCGCGCCGAGGTAGCTGACCGCCGACAGGAACCTCGGATACTCGTCGGCCGGAACCCGGATCAGCTCGTCCACCCAGCGCACGAACTCCTCGCGTCCCACCGCGGTGTGCTGGTAGACGGTCCGCTCCGGCCGGGCGCCGACCCGTACGGTCTCCCGCGCCTCGATCCATCCGGCCCGCTCCAGCGCCCGCACCACGTCGTACAGGGATCCCGTGCTGACCTTGAACGCTCGGTCCATGCCACGTTCCCGCAGGGTGGCGGCCATGGCATGGGGATGCAGGGGTGACTCCATCAGCAGCCCCAGCACCGCCAGGCCCAGCGCGTTGGACACCTTGCGGCGACTACTCGAACCCAATCGCTTGACTCCTATCGCTCGGATCCGAGTATTTGGATCCGAGCCCAGTGTGTCAAGCCCGGCATGGACGACCACGTCTCACCGCAGCACACGCTCCGGCTCCTCCGCAGCACACGCTCCGGCTCGTCGGTCGGCTCCTGGCCGCGGACAAGGACTTCGACCGCTCGTCGGCCCGGACGTTGGCGGCCGGGTCAGGCCGGGTCAGGCCGGGTCAGGCCGCGCCGTGGAAGACCAGCCCCAGCGTGTGCCGCCGGCCGGAGCGGATCGTGCTGACGCCGTGCCGGACCGGGGAGGCCGACCAGCCGCGGGCCGAGCGGACCGGCCGGTCCCCGGGTCGTGAAGATCAGCCGCGGCCCTGCTCCAGTCGTTTGGCCGTCCCCCTGGACTGGGCGCGCGGCCGCTGCTCGACCATCAGGAACCTCGTCGCTCCGGTCAGAGGACGTGCTCGACCATGATCGGCAGGCGGCGGACACGGCGTCCCGTGGCGTGGTGGACGGCGTTGGCGATGGCCGCGGCCACGCCGACCAGGGCCACCTCGCCGAGGTTCTTGACTCCCATCGGATTGAGCACGAAGTCCGGCTCGTTGACGAAGGCGACGTCGATCCGGCCGATGTCGGCGTTGACCGGGATCACGTACTCGGCCATGTCGGTGTTGAGGAAGCCGCCATAACGCGGATCCACCTCGCTGCGCTCGCGCAGCGCCGCGCCGATCCCCCACACCACGGCGCCGCGTACCTGCGCCTCGGCGGTCACCGGGCTGGCGACGCGGCCGCAGTCGACCACGCTCACCACGCGCGGGACGCGGATGCGGCGGGTCACGGGCTCGATCCGGACCTCGGCGAAGTGCGCGACGAAGCTGAAGGAGACGTAGTCGGGGTACTCCGGTCCGGCGAGGGCGACCAGTCCTGCACGCATCCGGTCGATCATCTCGGGCGGCTGGCCGGGGCCCTGGGTGACGGCCTCCACAACGACCTCGTCCCGGCCCGATGCGGTGACGGCGGCGGCCACGTCCACGCGGCCCGCAGCGGCGGCCCCAAGGCCGGCACGCAGCTCACGCAGGGCGGCGTGCACCGCGCGCAACGTGCTGTTGGTCCCCCAGGCTCCGGCGGTCAGGTGGTGGGGCACGGCCCGGGTGTCGCCGACCACGACCGTCACGGCGTCCGGGTCGATCCCGAGATCGTCGGCGATGGCGCAGGTGAGGACGGTCGTGATGCCCTGGCCGATCTCGTGCCCGCCCACCTCGGCGACGATCCGTCCGCCGGCGTCCGCGCGCAGGCGGGCGAGGGTCGGCACCGTGAGCGACGGGTACGCGCCTGTCGCCACACCCCAGCCGATCATGGTGCCGTCGACGTCCCGCGGCGGCTCGGGTGTGCGGGCCGCCCAGCCGAACAGCTCGGCGCCACGGCGCAGGCACTCCGCGAGATGCCTGGAGGAGAACGGCTTGCCCGTGACCGGATCCACCTCGGCGTCGTTGGCCAGCCGGAACTCCACCGGATCGCGGCCGATCGCCTGGCAGAGCTCGTCCACGGCCGACTCCATCGCGAACGCCGCCGAATGCTCGAACGGCGCACGCATGTAGCCGGGCGTCTGGGCGTCGGTCTTGACGTGCCGCTGCCGGCCGCGGAAGTTCGGCACCGCGTACAGGCGGGAGGTGATCTCGGTGTACGTGGCCGGGAGCAGATCGTGCCGCGAGGCCTGCTGGTCCACCTCGTGGATCACCGCGAGCAGGCGGCCCGACGCGTCGGCGCCGAGCCGTACCCGATGCCGGGCCACCGGGCGGAAGCTGGCCGCGTGGAACGTGTGCGCCCGGGGCAGCACCAGCTTGACCGGGCGGCCGGCCCGCCGCGCGGCCACCGCCAGCGGCGCGAGGTGCGGCTGCAGGGCGTTCTTCTGCCCGAAGGCGCCGCCCACGTACGGGGCGATGACCTGCACCCGGTCCGGGTCGATGCCGAGCTGCCTGGCCAGGCCGCCGCGCAGGGCTCCGACGCTCTGCGTCCCCTCGTGCACGACGACGGTGTCCTCCTGCCACTCGACCACGCTGCCGATCAGCTCCATGGGCACCTGATGCTGCGGGCCGCTCTCGTAGGTCCCGTCCACGCGCACCTGGCTGCCCTCGAACGCGGCTTCGGCGTCGCCCACGACGATGTCGGCCAGGAAGGGCAGCGGGATGGCCTCCTCCTGGAGCACGGTCTCGGCGCCGTCCGCGCCGAGCTCCACCGCGAACGGCTCCGTCTCGTACTCGGCCCGCACCAGCCCCGCCGCCTGCGTGGCGGCGACCAGCGTGTCCGCCACGACCAGCGCGATCGGCTGCCCTCGGTAGGCGACGCGGTCGTCCAGCAGCGGCTGCAGGCTCTGGAAGGCGTAGCCGTCGGCCATGATGTAGCCCGCCGGGATGATGCCCAGGTTGTCGAGGTGCGACAGGATCAGCAGCACGCCCGGCACCGCGGCGGCCGCCTCGGTGTCGAGGCGGGTGATGCGGCCCTTGCCGACGGTCGCGACGACGGGCATGGCGTAGGCCACGCCCTCCGGTGTGTGGTCGGCACCGTAGCGCGCCGCTCCGGTGACCTTCTCCCTGGCCCCGACCCTCGTCAGTCTCGTCATCGCACGGCCCGCTCTCCGGCGATCCGCAGTGCCTCGGCGACGGTGCGGATGCCCAGCTCGACGCGGAAGGCGTTGTACGTGCCCGGACGGGCGCCGGCGAACGCGGCCTCCCCGGCACGGCGGGCACTGTGCTCGTCCAGCACCCCGCCGATCAGCTCGCGCTCGGCGGCGCGGCACCGCCAGGGACGGGTGGCGACCCCGCCCAGCGCGATCCTGCAGTCCGCGACGCCGCCCCGGTCGTCCAGCGCCACCGCGGCCGCCGCCGCGGCCAGCGCGAAGGCGTACGACTCACGGTCGCGGATCTTGTGATAGGTCGAGCCGCGGCCGGTGGGCGTGGCCGGCACGCGGATGCGTACGATCAGCTCGTCCCACTCCAGCGTGTGCTCCCTGTCCGGCGAAACACCGGGTTCGAGGTGCAGGTCGGCCAGCGCGATCGTGCGCTCGCCCCGCGGCCCGGCGACGTCCACGACGGCGTCGAAGGCGAGCAGCGCGACCGCCCAGTCCCCCGGATAGGTGGCGATGCAGGCGTCGCTGCCGCCGAGCAGGGCGTGTCCCCGGTCCAGGCCGCCGATCGCGCCGCACCCGCTGCCCGGCCGCCGCTTGTTGCACGGGAACGCCGGCCCGCCGCGGAAGTAGGCGCAGCGGGTGCGCTGGAGCAGGTTGCCGCCGACCGTGGCCATGTTGCGCAACTGCTGGGAGGCGGCCTTGGCCAGGGACTCCGCCAGCGCCGGGTAGTCGCTCAACAGCACCGGGTCCTCCGCCACGTCGGCCATCAGCGCTCCGGCGCCGAACGACAGCTCCCCGGGCCCGCCGGTGTCGATGCCGGTCAGCTCGCGCAGGGCGTGGACGTCGACGACAGAGGACGGCGTCTCGATGTCGAGCTTCATGAGGTCGTACAAGGTCGTCCCGCCGGCCAGCACCTTCGTGCCCGGTCCCGCCGCGGACAGCGCTCTGAGGGCGTCGGCGAGGGTGGCCGGGGCCGTGTAGGCGAACGGGTGCACCCCCTCACCCCTCCCATTGCGTCGCGGCCGCGCGCACCGCCGCCAGGATGCCCGTGTACGCGCCGCACCGGCACAGGTTGCCGCTCATGTACTCGCGGATCTCGTCGTCGTCCCCGGCGTGCCCCTCGGCGATGCAGGCCAGCCCGGACATCACCTGCCCGGGCGTGCAGTACCCGCACTGCAGGGCGTCGTGATCGACGAACGCCTGCTGCAGCGGGTGCAACTCGCCGCCGGGTCCGGACACTCCCTCGATCGTGGTGACCGACCTGCCGTTCGCCTGCACGGCCGGCATCAGGCACGACACGACCCGGCGCCCGTCCAGATGAACGGTGCACGCCCCGCACTGCCCGTGGTCGCAGCCCTTCTTCGCGCCCGTCAGGCCCAGCCGCTCACGCAGCACGTCCAGCAACGACTCCCGCGGATCGAGGCCCAGGCGGACGGTCGTGCCGTTCACCGTGAACGCTGTCTCTGCCTCCGAGGTCATACGCGCCACGCTAATGCGGGCGGGCACAGTGATCCGCCTATGCCGTGATAAGTCCAGGTCAAGAATCGCCGCTGGTCAGCGCCGCTTATCCTGGCCGGGAGGGCTCGCTCGACGCAAGATGGAAGTCGTTATGGCCACACCTGAGAGCATGCCGGACGGCGCCCCCACGGCGGTCGTCGTGATCGACACCGAGGGAACCGTGATCGGCTGGACGCCGGCCGCGGAGGAGCTTCTCGGCTACCGCGCGGCCGAAATCCTGAATCGTTCCGGCGCGCTGCTTCTCACGCCGGAGCGCGCGGCGGCCTGGGACGCGAGATACGGCGACCAGGAGCACTGGTCGGGATTCGCCGAGGCCCGCCATCGCGATGGCACCAGGATCCTCGTGCACGTCGAGGGCGACCGGCTGGTCACGCCGGGCGAGCAGCCGGGCTGGCTGGTGGCGGTGACACCGGCGACCGCGGGCCCCACGGGAAGGGCGTGCTCCTGGGTGGAGCCGCTCATCAGGCGTACCCCGGTGGCCATGGCGATCTGGGACCGTGACCTGCGCTGCGTATGGCTGAACGCCGCGGCGGAGGGCCTGCGGACGGTCTTCCCGCACTACGAGCTCGGCCGCTCGCTGACCGAGCCGCTGCCGGGGAGCCGCACCGAGGCCGCGCAGGAGGCGATGCGCACGGTGCTCACCAGCGGCGTCCCGCAGCTCGACCGCGAAGCCCGCTGGACCTCGGTCGACCTGCACGAGGATCGTACGTTGTCGACCTCGCTCTTCCGGCTCGACGGCGTGGACGGCCGGCCGCTCGGCGTGTGCTCGGTGGCCATCGACATCAGCCACAGCAGGTCGCGCGACCGGCTTGCCCTGCTCCGCGAAGCCAGCGTCCGCATCGGCAGCACGCTCGACGTCAGGAAGACCGCGCAGGAGCTGGCCGACCTGGCCGTGCCGGCCCTCGCCGACTACGTCACCGTCGATCTCGCCGAATCGGTCCTCCCGGACACCGCACCCCTGCAGCGGCTGGCCGCCACGGAGCTGCGCATCCCCGCGTTCCGCCGCGCGGGCGTGGCCTCCATTCACGAGGGGATCCCCGAATCCCTCTGGTCGCTCGGGCAGGTGGTCTTCGTCCCCCCGTCGTCCCCCTTCACCGAGGTCCTGCTTTCCGGGCACTCCCACTTCGAGCCGGTGATGAACACCTCGGCCGGCACCTGGCTCGACCAGGACCCCGAGCGGGCTGAGGTCATCAACGACACCGGCATGCACTCGCTGGTCGTCGTCCCGTTGAAGGCCCGCGGCGACATCCTGGGCGTGGCCGTGTTCGTCCGCCACGACAACCCGGAGCCGTTCACGAGAGACGATCTGATCCTCGCGGAGGAGCTCGGCACCCGCGCCGCGCTGAGCCTCGACAACGCACGCCAGTACACCCGCGAGCGCACCGCCGCACTCGCGCTGCAGCGCGACCTGCTGCCGCGCAACCTGACGGGCGGCGGCGCCGTCGACGTGGTCTCGCATTACCTGCCTTCCGGCGTGCACGACGGCGTCGGCGGCGACTGGTACGACGCGATCCCGCTGCGTGACGGCCGGGTCGCGCTCGTCATCGGGGACGTGACCGGGCACGGCATCAACGCCGCGGCGACCATGGGGCGCCTGCGCACCGCCGTACGCACCCTCGCGTACCTTGGCCTGCCGCCCGACGAGCTGCTCGCGAACCTCGACGACCTCGTCGTACGGCTGGCGGAGGAGGACGCCGGCCCCGACGGCTTCCCGGACGCCGAGGGAGCCACCTGCGTGTACGCGGCCTACGACCCGGGCACGCGGCACTGCTCCATGGCCGTGGCCGGGCACCCGCCGCCGGCCATCGTCGCCCCGACCGGCGAGGTCTCCTTCCTCCGTCCGCCCAGCGGCGCCCCGATCGGCCTGGGGCTCGGCTCCTTCCAATCCGTCGACCTCGAACTCGCCGAAGGCAGCTTGATCGTCCTCTACACGGACGGCCTGATCGAGACGCGCGAGGCCGACATCGAAGCCGGCATCGACCGCCTCGGCGCAGCCCTGGCCCGCGCCGCGCCGCATCCGCTGGCGAAGATCTGCACGACGGTCATCCGGGCCATGGTGGGCGACACCGGCTCCGAGGACGACATCGCGCTCCTGGTGGCCCGTACCCGTTGACGGGAGTACGTCGCAAGGATGACACCCTGGGCGGTCGTTCCCGGGGGGTATCCGATGTCGGCGCTGCGGCCGATGCGCGTGAAGATCGGCAACGCCTAGCTTCGTTCCCGCCATCAGATCGCGCCAACGAACGGATGTTCCATGCGTCATGTGACAGTTGCGGCCGGGCGGTATGACGGCGGAAGGCCGAGCTCGCACAGCCGGGTCCGGCGTGGCGGCATGATCGCCATCGCCGCGCTGCTCGCCTTCGCGGAGCCTTCGCCCGCCTGCGCAGGCTCCCCGGCCGGGGCGAGCAGCACGCCGTACCTGCCAGAACCGACCGGTTCCCACCCGGTCGGCACCACCTCCCTCTACCTGAAGGACACCTCCCGGCCCGATCCCTGGGTGCCCACGGTGAAAGCGCGGGAGCTCATGGTCTCCCTGTGGTACCCGGCCAAGTCCCCGGGCCGGCGGCGGGCGCCGTACATGACGCCGAAGGAGTCCGAGCTCTTCCTCAAGGACGCGGGGATGACCGGCGGGTCGCTCGACGTGCTGAGCAAGACGCGTACCAACGCCTTCAGCGACGCGAAACCGGCAGGGCGCAAGCGCAGCCTGCCTCTCGTAGTGCTCTCCCCTGGTTTCACCAAGCCCCGTAGCACGCTGACCGCCCTCGCCGAGGACCTGGCGAGCAGGGGCTATGTGGTGGCCGGAATCGACCACACGTACGAGAACGTCGCCATGACCTTCCCCGACGGACGCGTCACCACCTGTGTCCCCTGCGAGGGGGATCACGACCAATCCCTCTTCACGAAGGTGTCGAAGGGCCGGGCCGCCGACGTCTCCTTCGTCCTCGACCAGCTGACCGGGCGGCGCCCGAAGTGGAAGGGCGCCGCGCTGATCGATCCGTCCCGGATCGCGATGGCGGGCCACTCCGCGGGCGGCGCGAGCACGATCGCCGCGATGGTCGAGGACTCCCGGCTGCGTGCCGGGATCGACATCGACGGCACCACACCTGTCGGGATCCTCGACAGCGCGTTGTCGCGGCCGTTCATGTTCTTGGGCAAGCCCGCCACGTACACGCCGGGATCCGGCAAGCCGGAGGCCGCCACCTGGGAGCGCGACTGGAAGCTCCTGACCGGGTGGAAGCGCTGGCTTCTGGTGACCGGCGCCGAGCACGCCTCCTTCACCGACGTCGGACTGCTGGCCGACCAGCTCGGCATCGATTCCGGCGCCGAGTTGCCCGGCGCCCGTGGCATGGAGATCACCCGCCGGTACGTCCGCGCCTTTTTCGACCTGCACCTGCGGAAGAAGCGGCAACCCCTGCTGGACAAGTGGTCGGCACGCTACCCCGAGGTGAAGCTCTGCACCCCGGAAACGAGCACCTGTCGGTAGGCCCCGAATGGATGTGTTACTGTGTGTCACAGATTGACTACATAAGGTCACAGATGCTGGGGGGCTCTCGTGAAGGTGGCCTGCGTCGGCGGCGGACCCGCCAACCTCTACTTCTCCATCCTGATGAAACGAGTGGACCCGTCCTATGACATCACCGTCTACGAGCGCAACCCGGCCGGGTCCACGTACGGCTGGGGCGTGACCTACTGGGACGAGCTGGTCAACAATCTTCACGGAGCCGACCCGGAGTCCGCGCGCACCATCCTCGAGGGCTCGGTCCGCTGGGACAGCTGGGTCGTGCACGTCCAGGACCGCACGACCGTGACGCTGAATCACGGCGACGAGGGCTTCGGCATCGGCCGGCACGACCTGCTCGGCATCCTCGCCGAGCGGGCCCGCTCCCTCGGGGTGCGCATCGAGTACGAGCGGGAGATCGCCGACGAGGACGAACTCGCCGACGCTGACCTCGTGATCGCCGGCGACGGAATCAACAGCGGGCTGCGCGAGCGGCACGCCGCCCACTTCGGCACCGAGGTCACGGTCGGGCGCAACATGTACACCTGGCTCGGCACCACCAAGATCTTCGACGCCTTCACCTTCGCCTTCGTGGAAACCGCGTACGGCTGGATCTGGTGTTACGGCTACGGGTTCGGCAAGGAGCACAGCACGTGCGTCGTCGAGTGCTTCCCCGAGACCTGGAGCGGGCTGGGGCTCGACCAGGCGAACGAGGCCGACAGCCTGGGCCTGCTGGAGAAGCTCTTCGCCGACATCCTTGACGGGCACCCCCTGATCGGCCGGACGCAGCCCGACGGCAGCGCCCGCTGGCAGAACTTCCGCACGCTGACCAACCGGAGGTGGTACCACGGCAACCTCGTCCTGATCGGGGACGCCGCGCACACCACGCACTACTCCGTCGGCGCCGGCACCGCCCTCGCCTTGGGCGACGCCGCCTTCCTGGTCGACGCGCTGCGCGGGGACGCGCGGCTCCCGGATGCCCTGGCCCGCTACGAGCGGCGACGCCGATCCGCGATCCGGCCCACCCAGAGAGCGGCCCGCAGGAGCGCTCAGTGGTACGAGAGCCTCCCGCGCTACGTCAACCTGCCGCCGGAGCAGTTGTTCACCCTGCTCGGCCGGCGGCACTCGCGACTGCTCCCGTATCTGCCGCCGTGGCTGTACTACCGGATCGGCCAGGCGGGCATGCGGATCGCGTCGCTGACCTCGAGGATCGGACGGACCAGGGCGGCGGCCGATCCCGGCGAGTGATCAGTCCTCTGGCGCCGCCGGCCGTCGACCTCGCGGGTCTCATTCCCGACCGCTAGACCGCGGCCCAGCCGTTGTCGACGGGAAGGATGGCGCCGTTGATGTTGCTGGCGGCGTCGGAGGCGAGGAACACGATGACGGCGGCCTGTTCGTCCGCCTGGGCGGTGCGGCCGACGTTGTGCATGTACGCGCCGAGGGCCTTCGGGCCGTGCGCCTCGGGGTCGATGTCGAGGGTGATGCCGGTGATGGTGCCGCCGGGGGCGATGGCGTTGGCGCGGATGCCGGCGTTGCGGTACATGACGGCGACCGACCGGGTCAGCCCGGCGATGCCGTGCTTGGAGACGGTGTACGCGGTGCCGGCCGCGCTGCCGCGGAGGGCCGCCTCGGACGCCGTGTTGACGATCGCGCCCTTGCCCTTGGCCAGCATGTGCGGCAGTGCCGCACGGGTGAGCAGGAACGGCGCGGTCAGGTTGACCCGGATGACACGATCCCACTCGGCGTCGGAGACGTCCGCGGCGGCGGACATCCGGTCCATGATTCCGGCGTTGTTGACCAGCACGTCCAGGCCGCCGAACGTGTCCACCGCGGTGGTGACGACCTCGTCGACCACGGCCGGGTCGCTCAGGTCGCCAGCCACCGCCACCGCCGTGCCGCCGGCCGCCTGGATCTCCGCCACGACCGCCTTGGCGCTCTCGCCGTTCAGATCGGCCACCACCACCTTGGCGCCCTCATGGGCGAAACGCAGGGCGGCGGCCCGCCCGATCCCCGATCCGGCGCCGGTCACGATGACGCTGCTGTCTCCCAGCCCACTGCTGCTCATGCTCTGCTCCTCCGCGGTCGTCTGTCCTCAGGGGTGGCGGTCCCATCTGGGCCGCGGGGTGCCCGCCGAGTGAGACCTGGTGAGGACAGTACGACTTTTTGTCGCTTTGCGCCACATAGTCGGTGCATGACAGAAAGTGGTAGCGTCCTGGGATGTGTCCAGCGATTCACCGGCACTGACCGCAGCTCGCGTGACCGGACGGACCGGGCGGCCGCCCCTGACCGAGCGGCGCAAGGCCGCGACCCGTCTCGAGATCGCCCGTGAGGCCGTCCGTCTGTTCACCGCCAACGGCGTCGCCGGCACCTCCGCCGAGGAGATCGCCGCCGCGGCCGGCATCTCCTCCCGTACGCTGTGGCGGTACTTCGCGAGCAAGGAGCGCTGCGTCCTGCCCCTGCTGACAGGAGGGCTCCAGCTCGCCACGCGCGGCTTGCGCTCATGGCACCCCGATCAGGGTGTGGCGGAGCTGCTCGACGCCATGAACCGCGACGCCGGCGAGGTCGCCGCCAACAGGACGGCGCTGCTGAATCTGGTACGCCTCACCGGCAGCGAGCCGGGACTGCGTGCGGTGTGGCTGGAGGCGCACCGGGAGGCCGAACCGGTCTTCGCGGCCGTGCTCGCCGAGCGGGCCGGGCTTTCCAGCCCTGACCTGGACATCGAGGTGCAGGCCGCCGTGATCAACGTCGCGCTGCGTACGGCCGTCGAGCACTACGCCTTCCGCACCGACCCGGCCGCCGAGGAGGAGCCGGGCGTCCTGGAAGCGACGGTCGCCCAGGCGTTGCAGACCGCCGCCCGCGGCTTCTCGCGCTAGGGCCGGCTCTGGGCTGCCCCGGAGAAGTGACCGCTTCCCCGCCTCATGGCCGGGGCATCCTCGGAGTAACCCGGGGGGTGTAGCTCTCAGGTGGCCGCCGGGGTGAGGCTGCGAGACGGGGTGATCCGGTTACGGAGCCAGGAGGCGGCGGCCGCGGCCGGCCAGAGCCGGGTTGCCAGGTTGCGTGTGATGATTCCGGCGCGGGTGGCGGGGACCATGAGGGCGGCGGCCGTCGCGACGTTTCCCTGCCGGGGGTCGACCAGGACGCGGTGCTTGTCCTCGTACCGCGCGAAGGCCGAGTGCGGGTCGTCGGGCGTGGCGGCGAGTTCCTCGGCAAGCGTGTACGCCCCCGCCATGGCCAGCGTGGACCCGTCGCCGAACAACGACACCGACGAGGCGGCGTCGCCCAGCAGGGCGATGCGGCCGTTCGCCCAGGAGCCGAGCCGCACCTGGCTGACGGAGTCGAACCACAGGTCCTCGGCGGCTCGGACCTGGAGCAGCAGTTCGGGCACGCGCCAGCCGTCGCCGGCGTACGCGTCGGTCAGGATCCGCTTGTGCTGCGCGAGGTCGCGGTGGTCGAAGCCCTCCACCGCCGGGTGGCGGAAGATGAAGGCGGCGAGGGCGCGGCCGTGGACGGGGTGGATGGAGGCCAACCGGCCGGGGGCGTTGTGCAGGACGACGTCGTGTTCGTTGCCGGCCGAGCCGTCGAGTGACATCGTCGCGACGTAGAGCCCCATGTGGCGGACGAAGCGCGGTTCGGGACCGAACGCGAGCCTGCGGGTCGCCGAGTGCAGCCCGTCGGCCCCGACCACCAGCTCGAACCGGCGTGGCGCGGCCTTGTCGAAGGTGACGTCCACGCCGTCGCGGTCCTGGCTCAGCGCGGTCATGGTGTCCCCGAAGAGGATCTCGGCGGAGTCCTGGCTCGCCTCGTACAGGATCGCGGCCAGATCGGTGCGCGTCACCTCCACCTCCCGGCTGCCGGACGCCTGTTGCATAGCCCGCATGTTGACCCGGCCCACCTGACGGCCGGAGCCGTTGACGAAGCTCATCGCCGTCACCTGGGTGCCGGCCTGGCGTAGCCGCGGCATGACGCCCATACGTTCGGCCACCTCCACGGCTGGGCCGCGCACGTCCACCGGGTTGCCGCTGGATCGCAGGCCCGCCGCGCGTTCGACGATGGTGGGCCGGAATCCGTGCCGCGCCAGCCAGTACGCCAGCGTCGTGCCGGCGATTCCGGCTCCGGAGATCAGGACCCTCGGGTTGCCCTTGATGTTCATGACGCACTCCTGTCGCAGGACCGCCGTTGTCTCGATCGTGACCATATGACGATTTTTCAAATTCCGTCAACTGACGGATTCGAATTGACCAAATCTCATAGTTGGTCATATGGTCTCTGCGTGAGCACCAGCGCCGATCGACTCCGGGACCCCCGGCAGCGGGCCGAACGGGCCGCACGGATCCTCGATGTGGCGGCGGACCTGCTGCTGCGTCACGGCTACCGGCGGGTGACCATGGACGACGTGGCCGCCGGGGCCGGCATCGGCAAGGGCACCGTCTACCTGCATTGGAAGACCCGCGAGCAGCTGTTCAGCGCGGTCTTCGCGCGCGAGGTGCTCTCCGCGATGGACGAGCTACGGCAGGCACTGAGGCAGGACCCTCAGGCGTGCCTCCTGCACCATTTCGCGCGCGTCTACTTCCTGGCCATCGTGAACAGGCCGCTGCTGCGGGGGTTCCTGCTGGAGGATCCCGAGGTGCTCGGCAAGCTGGCCGGCTCCCCCGGCACCGCCCGCGATGACCGGCACGGCGTCATGGCGCGCGACTACCTCGCGCTGCTCGCCGAGCACGGCCTGCTCCGCGACGGCATGGAGGTGGATGAGATCGGCTACGCCTTTCAGGCGACGTTCGAGGGTTTCCTGCGTGCCGAAGGCGCAGCCCCCGCGGGCGGGCGGGAAGAGCGGGCAGACCTGCTGGCGGGGACCGTCCGGCGCGCCTTCGAGAGCGAGGCGACGATCTCCGACGCCACACTGCGGGACGTCGCCGCCGCCACCGTCACGCTGATCGGCGACCTGCTCGATGCCGATCGCACCGAGTCCGGCCTCCCGGAGGCCTGAGGTGGCCACGTGCCCAGCAATAGCGGTTTCTGTTCCGCCAGCGACCCCAGCAGCTCGGCGATGACGGCTCGTTTCCCCTCATAGGTGCGTGACCAGGCGGTTCCTCCGATGATCGTCCAACGGACGTCGTCGGACAGTGTCTGCCGCGACGCCTGCGCCGCCGGATCGGGTTCACGGTGGACGTCCCATCCTCGCGCTGCTGCTGGTCCTGGTGCTCCTGCACGAGGACAATGTGCGGCCCCCCGCTCGGGCAAGTGCGCATCGCGGTGAAGGCTTCCGCTCAGTTGAGGAAGGCGGCCCGGTGTTCTCCGGCCCACGAGGTGAAAGTGCGCGCGGGCCGCCCGGTCAGGTCCTCCACGACCGGGGTGAGCTCGGCCGGGCGGCCGTCGCAGCTCTGCCAGTAGTCCAGGAGGGCGTCGCCGACAGGCCCGTCGATGTACTCGGCCATCTCGGCCTTCCACTCCTGCCTGCTGACGTGCTTGATGGCGATGTCACGTCCGGTGACCTGGGACAGGATGCCGATCTGGTCGGTGAACGTGAGCGACTGCGGTCCCGTCACGGTGTACGGCCGGCCGCCGAGCGCGGGGTCGGCGAGCACGGCGGCGGCCGTGGCGGCGAACTCGGCCGCGTGCGACGGTTCGGCGTACACGCTGTTCAACCAGCCCATGGCGGACCGGCTCGGCATCCACCCCACCGACCTGCAGTGCGTGGCGCTGCTCGACCTGGAGTCGGACCCGGTGAGCAGCGGCGAGATCGCCCGTCTCACCGGCCTCACTCCTGGCGCGGCCACTCGCCTGGTCGACCGCCTGGACAAGGTGGGCCTCGTCGTACGGCAGTCCGACCCCGACGACCGCAGGCGCACACTGGTCGCCCTCGCTCCGGAAGCCCGCGCGCGGATCAGCTCGGCCTGGGAGATCCCGGGGAAGGCGTTCGGCGAGGCGCTCGACCGCTACGACGACGAGGAGCTTGCCCTGATCGCCGACTACCTCCACCGGACGGCCGCGGTCGGCCGCGCGCAGGCACAGCGCATCACCGACCAAGTGCTATGACATCCACGCCGACGCCGAGAAGAACGTGAGATGTGTCGTTCGTGTTGATCGTCCAGTGAGGGCGACGTCAGTGTGACCACGTTCTTCGTGGGCGTGGAAGGTGGCCCAGCCCAGCACGCCGGCAGCGCCGGCACGCATGCGCATCAGCCCAACATGAGCCTGGACATCCTGGCCAAGGCCGCGTCCGGGTGATCCTGGGCGACACACCGGCGCAAGTCCCGCTCCAACCGACACTCGACGCTTAACCTGCAGAACAGGAGCATGTAAAGATCGATTCGCACGCTACGTCCATAGACGTGACCGAGGGAGGCCTCGTGCTTGCCCGTGTGTTGGCCCCACTGAAGAGCGCTGTGAAGACACCGGTGGAACGTGGGAAAGCCCGCCCGCGCCCGGCGGGGCGACCGGTCAGGCCCCGCGTCGTGGTCGTGGGCGCGGGCTTTGCCGGGCTGAACGCGGCCCGTGTGCTCGCTCGCGGCGGCGCGCTCGTCGCCCTTGCCGACCCCCGCCCGTACACCACCTTCCAGCCGCTGCTCTACCAGGTCGCCACCGCGGGCATCAACGCCGGGGACGTCGCCTACCCCCTGCGCACCTTCGCCGGCAATTACCCCAACATGCGCGTCCGTGTGTCCAGGCTGAGCAACCTGCACCTCGACGACAAACGGGTGGAGCTCGCCGACGGCACCGCCATCGACTACGACTACCTCGTGCTCGCCACCGGCGTCACGACCAGCTGGCTCGGCATCAAAGGCGCCCAGGAGCATGCCATGCCGACGTACTCCGTCCGCGACGCGGTCGCCCTGCGGGAGCGGATACAGCGCTGCCTGGAAGAGACCGCCGAGGGCAAGCGCTCCAGCACCCACGTCGTCATCGTCGGCGGTGGCGCCACTGGCGTCGAGACGGCTGGGGTCCTGGCCGAGCTGCGCCGGCGTACCATCCCGCTCACTCACCCGGAGATCAGGCCCGAGCAGATCAGCGTCACCCTGGTCGAGCGGTTCGACTACGTGCTCGCACCCTACAAGCCGCGCCTGCGTGACGCCGCCGCCAACGCGCTGCGCAAGCGCGGCGTCAACCTCAGGCTCGGCAGCAGCGTCGCCGCGGTCGAACCGGACGCTGTCATCCTCGGCGACGGCACCCGGCTGCACAGCGACGTCACCATCTGGGCGCCCGGCGTCATCGCGCCCAAGGAGGTCGCCGACTGCGGCCTGCCGCAGGGCAAGGGCGGCAGGGTCATCGTCACCGAGGCGCTCAACCTGGAGGATCATCCGGAGGTGTTCGTCGCCGGGGACCTCGCGTTGTCCCCCCAGCCGCTGCCGCAGGTCGCCCAGCCGGCCATCCAGATGGGCAAACATGTGGGCCGGCAGATCCTCGCCGCCGCCCAGGGCCGCCCCGTTCGGCCGTTCTCCTACCGTGACCCCGGCATCATGGCGATTGTCGGCCGTGCTGAGGCCGTGATACAGCTGCGCAACGGCATGACCATGCATGGCCTGCTTCCCTGGCTGGCGTGGATCTTCGTGCATATCGCGTACCTGCTGGGCGGGCGAAACCGCATCACCGTGCTCAACGACTTCTTCTGGCGCTACCTGGGGCCACGCCACAGCGCAGCCTCAGTCGCCGAGTGAGCCCTGAGGATGCATCGGCCGACAGATCAGCGCACCACCTTCTCCGGGACGCCGCCGACGCGCGGCTACGGCCTGTACGAGGTTGAGACGTGGTGCGGGCGGCCGGTCCTCTGTGTTGGCTCGCGTAGATCGCCTCTCTGACCGTGGGTAGATGGCGGGTATCACTCTGGGTGGATGCGCGGGGAATCGGCGGTTCTTACGATGGGCGGGTGGTGGTGACTCCCCGCTGGCTGTTATCGGCCGGCCTCGGGCTGCTGATGCTGCTGGTTGGGCTGTCGTGGGTGCAAACGATCATGCGTGGCTGCGGCTGTGCCTGGCCGTTCGCCGGCGGGGGCGCCCTTGCCGTTCTGTGTCTCGTCATCGTGCGTGCGGGGCCGGGCCGTCGCGCCGAGGTGGCCGCTCTCCTGGCTCCCGCGGCCATAGCAGCGCTCACGGGGCTCGCGGTCAACAGCATCGGCTGGTTCGTTCTGGTGCTCTACGTGGCGTTCGTGGCGCTGACCCTGCGGCTCTGGTCCGGCATCGTCATGTGGCTCGCCTCGCTTTCCGCGGTGGTCGCGGCGGCGATCACCACGCCCGACCCCGGGTGGCCGAACTGGCTGGCCGCCGTGACGCTCGTCTTCTGGAGCGGCTGGGCCGCGCGTTACCGCATTGAGGTGGGCGAGCGGTTGCACCGGGCGGAGAGCGCCGCCACCGCTGCCGCCGCCCTGGCCGAGCGGCAGCGGCTCGCCGCCGATCTGCACGACATCGTCGCGCACACGCTCGCGGTGACGGTGCTGCATCTGGGGGGTGTACGGCTGGCGATCGAGCACGAGCCCAAGGAAGCGGCGGCGGGGATCGCCGAGGCCGAGCGCCTGGCCCGGCAGAGCATGGCGGAGCTGCGAAAGGTGGTCCGTGTCCTTGCCGAGGAAGGCTCCGATTCCGCCGTGGTCGCTCCTCAGCCCACCGCGCCCCGGCTTCCCGAGCTCTTCGAGGAATACCGGACGGCGGGTCTGGAACTCGAGTCGAGCGTCGACGGTGAGCTGTCGGAGGTGAGCCCGACGACCGGGATGGTGCTCTACCGGCTGGTGCAGGAGGCACTGGCCAATGCGAGCCGCCACGCTCCGCGGTGTTGCGTGGAGGTACGGCTACGCATATCGGAGGAGGGCGCGGTGCGGGCCACGGTCACCAATCCCATGCCTGACCGCCCATCTCGGCACAATGGCGGCATGGGACTTCGCGCGATGGCCGACAGGGTGCGCATGGTCGGTGGCCACGTCACGGCCGGCCCCGAGGACGACCGGTGGGTCGTGCGGACGGAGCTGCCGGCATGATCTCGGTGGTGCTCGTCGACGACCAGGAACTCGCCAGGGCAGGACTGCGCACGATCCTGCGCCAGCCGTACGGATTCGACGTGGTCGGTGAGGCGGCCGACGGCCAGGCCGCGCTGGGGGAGGTCGCGCGGGTTCGGCCCGACGCCGTGGTCATGGATATTCGCATGCCGCGGATGGATGGGGTCGAGGCCACCCGCGCTCTCCTCGCCGCCGATCCCACGTCTCGCATCCTGGTGCTGACCACGTTCGGCGAGGACAGCGTTCTCGCGGCGGCTCTGCGGGCGGGCGCGTCAGGATTCTGCCTCAAAGACGCTCCGGCCGAGGACATCCAGCGTGCCGTCCGGGCGGTGGCGGCAGGCGACGGCTGGCTGGATCCCGCCGTCTGCGGGCGGGTCCTGCGACGTTATCGCACAGATCCGGTGACCGACCCCGACGCGGTTCGGCGGCTCGGCGAGCTCACCTCTCGCGAGCTCGACGTGCTCAAGCTCATCGGCCGAGGGCTCACGAACGCCGAGATCGCCCGTCATCTCGTGGTCGGCGAGGGCACGATCAAGACCCACGTCGGCCGGATCTTCACGAAGCTGGCGGTGCGCGACCGGGCCGCCGCGGTCGTCTTCGCGTTCGACCACGGCGTGGTCCGCCCTGGGGAGCCGCCGTCTATGCCTGGAGTCTGACTCCACGTTCTGTTCCCGGCCAGACGACAGGCAGCGGGCCCATCGGAAACCGTGGGGGCATGCTTCTTCAAACCCCCCGTCTTCAGATCACCGCTCCTTCGCTCCCGGCCTTCGCCTGGCGGACCGTCGGTTCCATCGCGGGCGTCGTCGTGGTCACCTTGCTGATGCTGAGCCCGTGGTACGGCTACCACCGCGACGAGCTCTACTTCCGCCTGCTCGGCCAGTCTCCCGACTGGGGCTACTTCGACCAGCCTCCGCTGACCCCGCTCCTGGCGCGGCTGTCCACGGAGCTGTTCGGGGACACCATCGTAGGGTTACGGGTCGTCCCTGCGCTGTGCGCGGGAATGCTGATCCTGATCGGTGCCGCGATCACCCGGGAGCTCGGCGGTCGCGGAAGCGCGCAGACGCTCGCCGCCGCCGGCATCGGCACCGGGATGTTCCCCCTGCTCGTCGGGCACACCCTGCTGACCCAATCGGCCGACTTCGTGTTCTGGACGGCCTGCATCCTGTTCGTGCTCCGTGCGTTGCTGCGGGGCGACGGGCGATGGTGGGTGGCGGCCGGCGCCATCGCGGGAGCCGCCACGTTCAACAAGCACCTCATCGTCCTGCTGATCACCGGGCTGGCCACCGGCCTGCTCGTCACCGTCGGCTTGGCAGTGAAGGGGCCGCGTGCCGTCTTCAGCGACAGATGGTTCTGGTCCGGGGCGGTCCTGGCCGCTGTCATCGCGTCTCCGAACCTTCTCTACCAGGCCGCCAACGGCTGGCCTCAGCTCACCATGGCTGCCACGCTCAGCGAATCCGTGAATCGGATCATGTTCGTGCCCATGCTGGTGGCGCTGCTCGGCGTGGGAGCGTTCGTGATCGCCGTCGTCGGATGGCTCTGGCTGCGCCGGCGGCAGGAAACCCGGCCACTGGCAATCGCGTCCCTGGTGACGATCCTGCTCGGTCTGGTGTCAGGAGGACGGGCGGACTATGTGGCCGGGAGCCTGATCTTCGCCTTCGTGGCCGGCTGCGTGCCCACCGCCGCGTGGATGGAGAGCCGGGTCGCTCGGCGCCGAACGGTGTGGTGGGGACTGCTCGGCGCCTCGGTCATCGGAATCGTGGTGGCGCTGCCGCTGCTCCCGCTGCCGGCGCTCAGCTCCTCGCCCAACGAGGTGTCCAGGGAGTCGGTGGGCTGGCCGCAGTTCGTCGCCCAGGTGTCCGGCGTGCACCGGGCGCAGCCGTCGGGGACGATCGTGCTCACCTCGAACTATGGCGAGGCCGGTGCACTGGACCGGTTCGCACCGGACATTCCCGTCTACAGCGGTCACAACGAGCTGTGGTACCAAGGGCCGCCGCCAGAGACGGCGCAGACGGTCGTCGCCGTGGGGTTGCCGCCCGAGCGCTTGCGGCTGCGCTTCGCGCTCTGTGCGTCCGCCGGGGTCATCGATCACGGCACCGGAGTCGCGAACGAGGAGCAGGGCCTGCCCATCACGGTCTGCTCAGGACCGCGGACTTCGTGGATGACCGCCTGGCCCGACTTCCAGCACGCGAGCTGAGGAACAACCATGAGCACCGTCCTGGTCATCACACCCACCTACAACGAACGCGACAACCTCCCCGG
The DNA here is from genome assembly GCF_005889735.1 of Nonomuraea turkmeniaca. Lineage (GTDB taxonomy): Bacteria > Actinomycetota > Actinomycetes > Streptosporangiales > Streptosporangiaceae > Nonomuraea > Nonomuraea turkmeniaca. Next base: position 46,689 of record NZ_VCKY01000019.1, on the reverse strand, counting down.
CATCGTCCGCAGGATCCGCGCAGCCGTACCCGCCGCCCATGTCCTCGTCGTCGACGACAACAGCCCGGACGGGACGGGCCTGATCGCAGACAGGCTCGCGGCCGAACTCGACGGCGTGCACGTCCTGCATCGGGAACGCAAGGAAGGGCTGGGCGCCGCGTACCTGGCGGGATTCCGCTGGGGACTCGCCCGGGGGTTCGACTTGCTGGTGGAGATCGATGCCGACGGCTCGCATCCTCCTGAGCGGCTCCCCGCCTTGCTGCACGCGGCGGAGCACGCCGACGTCGTGGTCGGCTCACGCTGGGCGCCTGGCGGCCGCGTGGCGAACTGGCCACGGAAACGGGAGTTGCTCTCACGACTGGCGAACCGTTATGTCCGGCTGGCGCTCGGCCTTCCCGTCGCCGACGCCACGGGCGGGTTCCGCGTCTACCGGGCCGCCGCGCTCAAGAAGATCCTTCTCGGCGGCGTGGAGTCGCGAGGTTACTGCTTCCAGGTGGATCTCACGCTGCGAGCCGTACGTGCCGGACTCACGGTGGCAGAGGTGCCGATCACCTTCGTCGACCGTACGGCCGGCGCGAGCAAGATGAGCGTTGGTGTCCTCTTCGAGGCGCTCTGGCGGGTGACCGTATGGGCCCTGGTCACAGAGCGCGGTGGTATCGGCGCTTCCTAGCGAAGACGTCGTCGCCGGCCGAGGAGACCGATCGTGTCGCGGGTTCTGGCCCTCCGGCGCAGGAACCCGCGACAGGCGTTCTGCTAGGCTGCTGATCGTTTGGTGTTGGGATTCCTGGATGAGAGGGAGGTGAGGTTTGATGACCGCGGTGAAGACCGCTGCCGTGTGCAGCGCCCGGACATTCCTCACGTCCCTGGCCCCAGTCTGACCCACCTCTTCCCCTCGCCGTGAGCCGCCTGGCTGACGAGGAGGGTGGTGTCTGCGTCTCGTCGGGGCCCCTTCCCGCAAGGTGTCTCAGGTTGCCAAATCTCTTCACGGATCCTTCCGAAGTCGGCCTGCCCCGATACGGATGGACGAAAGCACTCGACAACGCCTTCGCAGAACACCGCGAGGCCGGCCTGGCACCGGCCCGGATCGCACGGACGGACTCGAAGACTCCCATGACCACTTCCTGGATCACCCGCAGCGAAACCGCCGCCGACCTCGCCCAGATTCGCGAGGTCAACCTCGCCGCCTTCCCCACCTCTCTCGAGGCCGACCTGGTCGAGGCGCTGCGTGCCGACCCGGAGGCGTGGATCCCCGGCCTGTCCTGGGTCACCGAGGCGCCTGACGGCTCCATCGCCGGATTCGCGCTGCTCACCCGCTGCCATGTCGACGGCTCTCCGGCGCTCGCCCTGGGCCCGTGCGCCGTCAGGCCCGAGTACCAGCGGCAGGGCGCCGGCTCCGCCGCCATCCGCGCCGCCCTCGACGCCGCCCGTGAGCAGGGCGAGAACCTCGTGCTCGTGCTCGGCCACGCCGACTACTACCCGCGTTTCGGTTTCACCCCGGCCTCCGGCCACTCCATCCGGCCGCCTTTCGACGTCGAGGACAAGTACATGATGGCGCTCGTCTTCGACCCCACCCGGCCCGTGCCGACCGGCACCATCCGCTACGCGGCGGCGTTCGGAGTCTGACCCCGGCCCTCCGGGTCTTCGGCGCTCTTGGCCACTCCCGGGCCACAGCCGCGGCGGACCGTCCTGGTGACGCACGGACCGGGATGGCGTGACGCGAGCGGCGTCTGCACCCCGTAGTACGTCAGAGCTACGCGAAATGTGCACTCTGCAGCGGGAGGCGGCCTACACGCGGTGATCCATACGTTCGATGCCGAGCAACGATCTCCGGCACGGAAGGACCACCGCCCATGGTGACCCGCTCGCGTGGCAGCCGCTTGCGCAGCCATTTGCTCGCAACACTGGTCGCCGCCTCGGTGGCGGGGCCGGTGACAGGCGTGTCCCGGCCCGGGGCGGTGCCGGCGCCCGTTCCCGCCCCTGCGCCCCCGCTGGGCGCCGCGACCCCGGCCGCACTCGCCGAGCGGTACGCGGCCAGCCGCGCGGAGATCCTGGCGGCCGGGCGGACGGCGACCCGGCACGGCCACCACTGGCGAGCCTCGAGGTTGCGCGAGATGGCTGATCCCGCGCGGCACTTCCTGTCCTTCGACGGTCGTGACGGCGGCCGGACCGTGGAGGTCTTCGGCGAGTTGTCCAATGCCGAGCGGATCGCCGTGCTGGTCCCGGGCGCCGGCATCGACCTGGACAAGTACGGGCTGCTGCGCGGCGGCTCCATGAGGCTCCGGGCCGCGCTCGGCGACCGGTCGGTGGTGATCGCCTGGCTCGGGTACGCCACCCCGAGCAGCGTCAGCCTCCAGGCGATGACCCCCAGCCGCGCCGACGGGGCCGCCCCCGGCCTGCGCGCCTTCGTACGGGAGCTGCGCGCGGCCAGGCCCGGCGCACGGGTCTCGCTCCTGTGCCACTCGTACGGTTCCGTGGTGTGCGGCCGGGCCGCGCCGGGGTTGGACGTCGCCGACATCGTCCTTTTCGGCAGCCCCGGCGCGGGCGTGGCCGACGTCGGCGCCATGCGCACCTCGGCCACGGTGTGGGCCGGGCGGACGGCCGGGGACTGGGTCGGCGCGCTGCCGGACGTGTCCATCGAGTTGCCGTTCGGCACGGTGGGGCTGGGCGGAGACCCGGTCTCGCCCGGGTTCGGCGCCCGGGTCTTCGCGGCGGGAGGCGGCGGGCACAGCGACTACCTGGCGTCCGGATCCACGGCACTGGCGAGCCTCGCGCTCATCGTGTCCGGACGGGGCTGACAACGATGCGTGACCTTGTCGCCCGGCTCGACGCCGAGACGCCGCCCGATCGCGACCGCGCCGTGGACGCTCTGCGCGCGCTGGCCATCCTCGGCGTGGTGGCCGGTCATTGGCTGGTGACCGCGCTGGTCGTGGACAGCGGGACAGTGCGGGTCGCCAGCCCGCTGCGGTCCATGCCGCAGCTCGCCCCGGTTTCCTGGATGTTCCAGACACTCGCGGTCTTTTTCCTGGTGGGCGGGCTGGTGGGAACGCGGAGCCACCTTCGTGCCCAGGCGGGAGGCGTGCCGTACGGGCGCTGGCTCGTGCGGCGGACAGTCCGGCTGTTCCGGCCGGCGGCGGCCGTGGTGGTGGTGTGGGGCATGGCGGCCCTGACGATGCTGGCCGGCGGGGCCAGGTTGGAGAGCGTACAGGCCCTGGTCAAGCTGGTGCTGTCCCCTATGTGGTTCCTGCTGATCTTCGCGGCGTTGACGGCGGCGACCCCGCTGGTGTCGAGACTGCACCCGGTGTGGCCACTCGCCGTTGTCGTGTGTGTTGATCTGACCAGGTTCGGCGCCGTCCCGGTCAGCGCCCCCGCGCAGGGAGCGGACCCGCTGAGCGGGCTCGTGAAACCGGGCGGGGGCACGAGTTGGTGGGTCAGCGTGGCGGCCGGGTGGCTGGTGCCGTACTGCCTCGGGGCGTCCTGGGCCCGAGGCCGCCTGCGGGGGCGCGTGACCGGCTGGGCGCTGCTGCTCGGGGGCACGGCCGTCACCGCCGCACTCGTCGTCTGGGGCGGCTACCCCGCCGCCATGGTCGGTGTGCCGGGGGCGCCGGTGTCCAACCTCGACCCGCCCTCCCTGGCCGCCGTGACCTTCGGGCTCGCCCAGAGCGGTGCGGCCCTCCTGCTGCTCGCTCCGCTGGGGCGGTTGATGCGCCGTCCGGCGGCTTGGGCCGCGGTGGCGCTGTCGAACCTCGCCGCGATGACGATCTTCCTGTGGCATCAGACCGCGATGATCGCGGTCACCTCCGTCGGCTCGCTCGCCGAGAGCACGAGGTTGTGGGCCGGAGTGCTCGAGGGCGGGACACTGCCCGGCCTGCACACCGCTCCCGATGGGCCAGGCTGGGTCCTCGCCCGGGTGGCCTGGCTGCCGGTGTTCGCGGGGGCACTGCTGGTGTGCTGCGCCGCGTTCCACCGTTACGAGCGAGGACGAACACGCTCGAAGCCGGTTGCGTCGCGTCGATAGGCTGATCATTCTGGCCAAAGGGACAAAAGGTAGAAAGGACACAGGTCGAGGTGGGCAGGCTGCGAAGGGTTCTGGGCACCTTGCGCGCTGACCTGTGGGCAACGGCCGCCGATCCGCTTCCCCGCATGGCGAGGCCGCGCTGGTTGTCCCGGCTCCCGCACGTGCTGGTCATCCTGTACGCGCTGGTCATGGGCATGTTCCCCAACGCAGAAGAGGTGGACCCGACGGTTCCGCTGCTCGCCATGGTCCAGGCGGCGATCCTCGTGATCGCGATGTGGCGCCCGCTGCCCGCCTGGTGGGCGTCGATCGCCGTCACGGTCATCGGCGCCAGGACGGGAATGACCCACCTCTCGCAGAGCGACAGCTTCCCCTGGATGGTGGATTCGGGGACGCCCAGGGGGCCGGTTCCGCCGAGGATCCTGTATGCCGATGTGCTGGCTTTCCCGTGGACAGGCTCTGGCGTCGCCCTGCAGGCCGGAGTGCTGTTCCTGCTGGCTCTCCGGGTACGCCCCCGCGTCGCGGCCGAGGCACTGGCGATCACCACGCTGGTGGGAGTGGTGTGCGTGGTGTTCATCCCCGAGGGCAGCTGGAGCGGCGATGTGCTGGTGGCCCTGGTGGTCGACGCGGTCGCCGTCACGGTCGGGGCGGGGGTGCGCGTGCTCAGGACGACCCGTACCCGGCTGGAGGCACAGGAGGAGCTGACGGCCGAGGAGCGGGCACGCCGCACGCTGCTGGAGGAGCGCAACAGGATCGCCCGCGAACTGCACGACGTGGTGGCGCACCACATGTCGGTGATCTCCATTCAGGCACAGGTGGCGCCGCACCTGGTGGAGAACCCACCCGACGAGCTCAAGGAGAACCTCGCGGGCATTCGCGAGAACGCCGTAGAGGCGCTGACCGAGCTCCGCCGCATCCTGGGCGTACTGCGCGCGCAGGACACACCTGGAGACGCGCCGCAGCCCACACTGGACCGGCTCGACGAACTGCTCGCAAATGTGCGCGGCGCCGGCGTCGTACTCACCGCCGAGACCGCGGGCGAACCGCGCCCGCTGTCGCCCGGGGTGGAGTTGTCGGCGTTCAGGATCGTGCAGGAGGCGCTCAGCAACGCCATGCGGCACGCGCCGGGCGCGCCGGTGGCGGTCCGGCTGTGCTACCACCCGCACGCCCTCACGATCCGAGTCGCCAACGCCGCGCCCGCGGCGGCGGTGCCGCCCTCGCCTGGCGCGGGGCACGGGCTGTTGGGTATGCGCGAGCGCGCGGCCATGCTGGGCGGCGACCTGGTCACCGGGCCCACGCCGGACGGCGGCTACGAAGTGAGCGTGTTCCTGCCCGTCGACTCGCAGAAAGGCATCGAGGCCACCCCATGACGAGCATTCGCGTGCTCATTGCCGACGACCAGATCATGGTCCGTCAGGGCTTCACCGTGCTGCTCAACGCCGAGCCCGACATTGAAGTCGTCGGCCAGGCCGTGAACGGCCTCGACGCCGTCGCGAAGGTCGCCGAACTGGACCCCGACGTCGTGCTGATGGACGTGCGCATGCCCGAGCTGGGCGGCATCGAAGCCACCCGCCGCATCGCCGGGCAGTCGGACACAACCGTGAAGGTTCTGGTTCTGACCACCTTCGACCTCGACGATTACGTCTACGAGGCGCTGCGCGCGGGCGCGTCCGGCTTCCTGCTCAAGGACGCGTCGGCGGCCGAACTGGCCCACGCGGTCCGGGTGGTGGCGGCCGGGGACGCCTTGCTCGCACCGAACGTCACCAAGCGTCTGATCGCCGAGTTCTCCCGGGTGACCGGCGCCCCGCGCACCCCGCTGAAGGAGCGAGTCGGCGACCTGACCGAACGCGAGACCGAGGTGCTGTCGCTGATCGCGCAGGGCCTGTCGAACGCGGAGATCGCCGAACGCCTCGTGGTCGCCGAGCAGACCGTCAAGACCCACGTGAGCAGGATCCTGGTCAAACTCGGGCTGCGCGACCGCACCCAGGCGGCGGTCTTCGCGTACGAAACGGGGCTGGTGCGCCCGTCGGGCTACTAGGCGTGTCCCGTAGATCTTTGATGGTGCTTTGGTGTAGATCATCCGTGTGGATGAGGAGCGTCTGAGTCGTCATGATCTGACGGATGAGGAGTGGGAGCGGCTGGTGCCGTTGTTGCCCGTCGATCCGCGTCAGGGTGGTCGTGGGGCTGATCACCGGATGGTGATCAATGGGTGTTCTTCCGGACGCGGACCAACATCAGCTGGCGTGATCTGCCGCCCTGCTATGGGAACTGGGAGACCGTCTACAACCGGCATCGCCGCTGGTCGATGGATGGCACCTGGGCGAAGATCCTGGACGGGTTACGGGCCGGATGCGATGCAGAGGAGGGTGCGGACTGGACGGTGAGCGTGGATTCCACCGTGGTGCGCGCCCACCAGCATGCCGCCGGAGCGCGCCTGGCGCCGCCGACCGACTTCCCGCCAAAGGGGACGCCGTAGATCACAAACCGGTGAAGGGTCAGCAGGCGCTGGGCCGCTCTCGGGGTGGGTTCAGCACCAAGATTCGCCTGGTCGCCGACCGGCGCTGCCGCCCGATCGCGACGATGGTCAGTCCTGGTCAGCATGGGGACAGCCCGTACTTCGTCCACACGCCAGGCAAACGACGATGAACGAAACGCGATCACGGCAGCCGCCCAGCGCCTGCTCGCCGGTCAACCCGTCCGCTCCACAGGAGCGCTCACCGTCACTCAACTGGCGGCCGAGGCCGGCGTCAAGCGATGGGTGCTCACCCACAAGCATCAAGACCTCATGGCCCAATTCCAAAAGCTCGCACGGGAACACGCCAAACTCCCTCCGGCCTTTCAAGCCTTGGAAACCGAGAACCTTCGCCTCCAGTCGGAACTTCAGAAAGTTCGTCGAGAAAAACTTGAGGAGCGACTCGAGCTTTACGCAGCAGTAATCAATGAGCTGTCTATCTGGTGCCACCAGCAATCCGTCGTTCTGAAGGAGTAGCGGATGTCACACCCTTACGGCCGTGACCTACTCGCCCATCAGGCCAGACACAGGCGAGAGAAGCACGGTCGGAGCAATAGTGTCTCGATGCCACGGAGCCTGATCACACGGGGTTGACGGGACCTTCGGTCCGTTCATAGCGTTTTCACAGCAACCCTGCCACGTGCAGGAAGCGTTTCCTGCACGACCCGCGACGGTCACGGAGGAGCTTGGGCATGCCAGAGACAGGCTGGCGCGATACCGATGCGGCACATCCTGATTGAAGCCTCAAGAAGCTCCGCAACATACAAGTGAGCGACGAGAAAGCCGGCAGGCCCGCCTAGCCGTCGCTTTGCTCTACCTGATCATGAGCATGCCCATCGGCGGGTGGGCCGCCCGGGTCCCCGATGTCCGTCGGCAGGTGGGTGCGGACGACGCCCTCTGGGGCTTGGCGAACACCGTTCCGAGCATCGGCAATGTCATCGGGCTATGCGCGATCATCCTACTGGCAGGGCGAGTCCATGACCGTCTGCTTGCCGTCGCCGGTGCTGGGCTCGTGCTCCTCACGGTGCCTTTGATAGCGCTGTCGACCAGCTTCACGGGCGTTGTGCTCGGCCTGACGACATGGGCCCTCGTCGCCCACATCATGGACATTCCTATGGGCGCACTCGCGCTGCACGTTCAACGTCGCTACCGCAGGCCACTCATGGGCAGCTTCGATGCCTGCTTCGGATTGGGGACGCTGATCGGCGGGGCGACCGGCACGATCTCGACGGCGCTGGACGTGCGGCCGTGGGTTCAGTTCGCCGCCATGAGCGGACTGCTCGGACTGTGCTTGGCGGCGACGGCTCGATGGCTGCCCAAGGACGTGAGTGAGAGAACCGGGACGCTCCGGATGTCGTTACGGAGAAGGTTCAATCGCCGGATGCTGCCCATCACAGTCATGGCCTTCCTGTCGGGGTATGTGTCCGAGTCAGCGATCCTCTGGAACGCCATCTACGTGTCCGACACCATGGGCGCGGGTTCGGTTGCCGGAGGCATTTCCTACACCGCTGCTGCTACCGCCGGCACCGTGGCGGCGTTGCTGGTGGTGGATCGGGCCACGGCACGTCTAGGCATGGTCCGTCTCGTGCGGATGTCCACCTTGTTCGCGGCGGGGATATTCGGTGTCTGTCTTCTGATCAGCACTCCGGTGGCGGCGATCACCGGATTCGTTTTACTCGCGGCCGGAATGGCTTGCGTGAATCCGAGCGTCTACACCCTTGCCGGGAATCAGGAGGGACTGTCCCCGAGTGAGGGAGTCTCGATGGTGGAGCTCGGGCAGATGCCAGGGGCGTCGATCGCCGCACCGGCGTTGATCGGTGCATTGAGCGGCCTGATCGGGCTCCGCGTCGCTTTGGCATCCATCGTCATTGCGGTGTTGCTGCTCAGCGTGCTGGTGGGACAAGTGCGATACGCCAGTAGCTAGAAGGAGCTCTTCCCTCCGCAGGCTACTCGCGCTCACTCAGGAGACCCCAAATACAACAGTCCCCAGGGGGCTGGAGAAGCAGCGGCGGCTACAACGCGGCGCTCATCGCCGAGCTCGTCGGGCCGGACGGGCTGGTGATCAGCGTGGACATCGACCCGTTCGTCACCGAACGCGCCAACCGCTTTCTCGCCGAGACCGGCTACCCGCACGTGAAGGTGGTGCTTGGGGATGCCGAGCACGCCGCCGACGAGCTGGGGCCGTTCGACGTCATCCTCGTCACCATCGGTGCCTGGGACTGCCCCTGGGCCGCCTGCTGGCGCCCGGCGGCAGGATGATCGTCCCGCTGCGGTTCGACGGGCTCACCCGCTCCTTCACCTTTGTCCGCGACGGCGACCACTTCGCTGGCCTGGACCCCGTGATGTGCGGGTTCATCCCCATCCAGGGCGCGGGCGCCCACCACGAGCAGATGGCGGCGCTGGCCGGTGGGACGGTAAACCTGCTCATCGACGCCGGCCCCGCCCTCGACGTCGCGGCGTTGTTCGCCTTCTTCGCCGGAATGGCCGAATCCGAGCGGGAGTACGTGCCCGAGAAGTCCCTGGAAGGCCAGGCCGCCGCCCGTGAGCGCGGCCGCCTCAAAGGCCGAACCCGCGGCCCGGTCTTGGTCACCCACGGCCGCCCCGGCCCCAGGCACTGGGTGGGATCCTTACGAATTTCGCCACTCGGCGCTGAGCCAATTGGGCGAGACCGGTGCGAGTCTGCTGATGCTGATGGCCAAGTCCCGGCGCAAGAAGCCGGAGAATCTGCGGCGCTACGTCAAGCCCTCCCCTGACGCCACCGCGGAGCTCACCAGCCTGCTCGCCCCTTGGCCGGACCCCTGTTCTGAGACCTCACCCGTGCGCGGGTCGGGGGCCGTGTCGCCTGACACGTACGTCTTGGAGGTAGGGCTGCCCCCACCCAACGAGGCCCGGACGCATGACTGATCTTGAGGCTCGGCTCCTTGAAACTCAGAGGCAACGCCGCTTTTGAGAGGTCGTTTCTGATGATGAAGAAGATCCTGGCGGCTGCCGCTGCGGCTGCTGCCCTCGTCGCCGCTGTGCCCGCGACGGCCGCCACGAGCGCCCCCAAGCCGAAGGTCGTGGTGATCGGGACCGGTGGGACGATCGCGGGAGCCGCGGACAGTCGGGTGAGCTTCGAGACCTACAAGCCGGCCAGGCTGCCTACCGCTGATCTGGTGAAGTTCCTGCAGCCGGAGGCCGGGAGGGTTGCCGAGGTTTCTGTGAAGGAATTCGGTGCTCAGGGGTCGAGTGAATACACCCTGGCCGAGTACCACGATCTCTCACAACTGGTCGACAAGCAGCTCGAGGCGGCTGATGCGGTCGTGGTGACGACGGGCACGCAGACTATGGAGGAGTTGGCCTACTGGCTTGACCTCACGCTTCGCAGTACCAAGCCCGTCGTGGTCACCGGGTCGATGCGGCCCTGGACGGCTATCGGCAGTGATGGGCCGCCCAATCTCTACAACGCCCTACGGCTGGCGGCGAGTGGCCGGACACGCTGCTTCGGGAGTGTGGTGATGGTGAACGACGAGATCTTCGCGGCCAGGGAGGTCACCAAGACCAGTACGCAGCGGCTGAATACCTTTGCCGCGCCCGAGACCGGCAGGCTCGGCACCATCGGTGACAAGGGAGTTACTCTGCTGCGCGCGCCGGCGAGACCTTGCGAGAAGACACCCTTCGATCTGTCCAAGATCTCACGTGACAGGCTGCCGAAGACCGAGATCGTCTACGCCTACGCGCAGGCGGGCGGGGAGTCGGTGAAGGCGTTCGCCGACGCGGGCGCCAAGGGCTTGGTGTTCGCGGGCACTCCCTCTCCGCAGCAGTTCAAGGAGGCGCAGGCGGCGGCTGAGCGGGGCGTGGCTCTTGTCGCGGCCAATCGCAACACGACGGGAGCCGTCCACGCCGAGGTGCCCGGGGTGATCGCCGCACAAGATCTGCTCCCGCAGAAGGCGCGGCTGCTGCTGACTCTGTCGCTCGCCACCGCCCACGATCTACAGCAGTTGCAGGAGCGCTTTGCCAAGTACGGCACGCCGCAAGCAGGGTAAGCGCACCTTCGTCCAGGCCGCTGTCGACCTCGGCACGCAACGGCCGGAAAGCCGTCCCAGGGCCACCAAAAGTCCTCGGGCTGCCGAGCCAGGCCCGGTTGTGGACGGTGTCTGGCGCCTTGAGCGAGCTGCAGCCGTCGAAGGAGACCGTCCGGTAGGGCCCGAACCTCACTCCGGGGGTTCGGGGCTGGGCCAGCGGCCCGCACAGCACCTCGAACAAGCTGCGCATCGGCGCGCTACCGACCCTGCGGCGCAGGTCGCGCAGCGCTTTGGCGGTGGGCGCCACGATCGGCAGGGCAGTCAGGGAGGCCGTCAGTTTCTGCCAGACCAACCTGTGGCAAGCCGAAGGATTCGCGCCCCACCCGCTCACGTACGAGCGCCTGAAATCGAGGCGGTGTCAGGCGATCGGCAACGGCTGTTCCAGTCCTACCTCGACGCGGTCGATTGGGCCGACGAACGCCATGTGGCTCGCGCCTTACGCGTCATCGAACGTCTCCTGGAGGATCACTTCCTGGGCTCCACCGAGACCATTGATCACCGGGCTCGGCGCGAGCTGGAACGCGATGGCTACAGGATCAACGACGACGGTCACATCACCAACGTCGGGGTCGACATTCGCCCTGGTGCCCTGGCGAACCTCACCCACGCCACCGCCATCCACGACGGCTTCCAACGCATCCGGCGAGCTGAGCAACACGACGATCCCGCCAGCGCCCGACACGGGCTCCGCCCCCGGCATGCCCATCTAGCAGCCAACGCGGCCATCACGTGGTGCGAACTCATCCTCGAAACGCTGGCCGACCCCGAGGCTCCCTGGCGACGTCCGTCATCCCTTTCGACCACAGCGCCCACTACGACATAACCTCCTCCGTAGCGCGCTGCCGCCAATTCCTGCGGACTTCCTCCTCGACCCCCGACTTGGCGTCCTCACCATGACCGCTGCGGGCATCGCGCGAATCACCGCCTTCGGCGGCGGCCACAGCCTGGTGGCCAAGTTCGGCTTTCCGCCTATCTACTCGATTGTGGACGCCCCATCCAGCGCTGAGGTCGCGCTCGTAGAGACGGCCAGGCCCTAGCCCGGGGGTCGTCTGCGGTGTGCCGCAAGCGCCACCCCGAGGGCCACACCGGCGTACCCGCAGGTCACCGCCAAACCTGCCCAGGGCGGCAACGGGTAGTGGCCCCCCAGCAGCAGTGACGGGTTCACATCCACATGAGCGAACGTGGGGACGCTCTGCGTGATCGCGAACCCGGCGGCAGGGGTGAACGCCAACAGCCACGGCGCCAGACCCGCAGTCCCCAGCAGGTAGGGCACGACGACCAGCGCGATCGCCAGCCCGATGGCGGCAATGGCCCGCTTGACCAGCGCGGCGAGGCCAACAGCCAGAACAGCGGCGGCCGCGGTCAGCGCCGCGTAGCCGAAGATCACCCGGAGCTCGGTGCCGAGGGTGATCGGCTGAATCGGGTTCTGGTTGGCACGCAACATCGCCAGGCCGGCAGGGACCACGACCCCCGCCGTCGCCAGCCCTGCCACGAACGCGACCGCGCCGATCACCGCGGCCTGGGCGGCGAGCAGCCGGGCTGGGTGCGGAGCGGCCGGCGGGCTGGTCCCGATCAGCCCGCGCCGGTGTTCCGCCGTGAAGAACGTGACCGCCACCACGAGCACCAGGATCAGGCCCAGGGCCCCGCCGATCAGCGTGAAGTCGGCGCGCATGCCGCCTTCCACCGTGGCGGGCCCGATGTCACCGCCCCCGGTCACGATGAGCTTGTCGCCGGACTCAACGACCCCGCCCGGATGATGCGGGGTCTTGCCGTCCTCCTTCATGGTGACGCCAACGTCGTCGTGTCGCCACGAGCCGTTCGCCCCCCGCAGCTCGATCTGATCGAAGGTGGCGGTGGCCTGGGCGAAGGCCTTCGCAGTCTCCCACTGCACGCCCGGCGCGGTGGCGAACAGCCCGATCTCCACCGTTTCCGGCAGCCAGGTGAAAGTGACCGTGCTGACCTCGGTCCACCTCTGGCCGTCGCCCGACTCATAGCCGGTGATGGTGTCGTCCGATCTGGTCAGCCGCAGCCACCGTGGCCCCTGTACCGGACTACCGGCCACGTCGTGGACATAGTTGTGCTGCATCCGCACACCGTGGGCGCCGGTGATCATGACTGCGGCGTACGGCGTGCCCCGCTTGAGGCTCTGCCTGACGAGGAGCCCGGCCTTCGCCCACGGCACCACCGCCTCCTTGTATCCGGCGTGCACCCCGGGCACGGTGTCCTGCAGCCTGACCTGCCCGGTCATGTCCGACACACGGGCTGTGATGCTGCCGTTCCCCTGGAGCGGCTGGTGCACGAAGTAGTACCTGTCCCTTACCGCCGTGCCATCAGGTCCAACCAAAGGCGGGGGGCAGGGACCTTCGCCCGCCCCGATCGCACAGGCGGTGCGGGCGCCACCAGCGATCAGCAGCCCGAGCGCCACGGTGACCAGCACGGAGGCTGCCATCGTGAGAACCCAGCCCAGCCCGGTGCGGAACCTGGTCCACTCCGCGCGGAGCAACTGAGGGAAGCCGTCCCGCCCGGCCTGTTGCCTGGTTCGGTGAGGCGTGAATTGACTCATGCCGACGGTTGTACGCGGCGGCCGGTTCCAGCTGGGTCGCAGTGGCTGCGACCCAGCTGAAACCTGGGATCTGCCATGGTGAAACCATGGCATCTCTACCCAGGGACAAGTGGCGGTGAGGGTCTTCGAGGTCCTCGCCCGTCCATCGGAACCGGACTACGCCGTGAGGTCATGGCCGTCGACGTCGTCCTGGATGGCACCGCGGCGCCTGCCGCCCGATCGCGACGATGGTCAGTCCTGGTCAGCATGGGGACAGCCCGTACTTCCGGCGCGTGCTGGAGCGCGTGCGGATTACCACCCGGCTTCGATGCCGAGCGGTACCGCGAGCGCAACACCGTCGAACGCTGCGTGAACAAACTCCGCAACAACCGGGCGGTGGCCCTGCGCACCGACAAATGCAAGCGGATCTACCAGGGCACCATCGACGTCGCCTCGATCAGGATCTGGCTCCGCGACCCGACTCCATGATCCACAGGACACGCGCTAGCTCACGTGCCCAGCGTTCGCGGGAGAAGCCGAATGGCGGCTGCGCGGCCGCCGCGCCGAGCGGCCGCGCGGCAACAAGGGGACGGTCAGCTGGGCTGGCCGGTGGGCATGATGGTGACCTGCTGCAGGTTGGCCCGCGGCGGGAGGCTCGCGACGAACCCGACCGTCTGCGCGACGTCCTGGGGCGTGAGCCACTCCATCGTCTGCTTCGAGCCCTCCAGCCAGGCGAGGGCTCCCTCGTCGGTGACGTGGCTCTGCAGCTCGGTGCCGACGATTCCGGGCTCGATCACCGAGACCCGCACCTTCTTCGCCCCCAGCTCGGCCCGCAGGTGCCGGGACAGATGGGTGACGTACGCCTTCGTCGCGGAGTAGACGGCGAAGGTCGGGAAGATGTTCTGGGCCGCGATCGACGAGGTGTTGATCAGGTCGGCCACACCGCGTTCACGGGCGGCCTCCACCAGCTGCGGGATGAACGCGCCGATGACGTTCATGAGACCGGAGACGTTCAGGTCGATCTGGCGCTGCCACTGGTCGGTGGCCAGCTCCTCCACCGGGGCGGGGAGCATCACGCCCGCGTTGTTGAAGAGCAGGTCGGCGCCGCCCAGCTCGGCCGCCACCCGGTCGGCGGCAGCCCGCACCGCCGCCGCATCGGTCACGTCGACGGCCAGAGCAAGGGCCTGACCCCCGTTCTTCTCGATCCGGTCGACCAGGTCGTCCAGCCGCTCCGCTCGCCGGGCCAGGACGACGACAACTGCGCCCAGCTCGGCCAGGCGCTCGGCCGAGGCCTCGCCGATGCCGCTGGAGGCGCCGGTGACGACCGCGACGCGGCCGGCGACGGGACGGGCAGAGGTTTGCGTGGTCATGGTGCACACCTTCCGGGGTGAGTGAAGTGAGCGGGACGGGATCGCGGCCGGTCGCCGTGTTCCGCCCCTCACCAGAACACCAGTTGCCGTGCGCTCCTGGGGCGCCCGAACGTGCCCTGACCAGGCAGGTATCCGCGAGGGAGGTACTGGCAGGGCCACCCTGCCGGGAGTGCGGCGCATCCGGTCTGGCCACACTGGAGGTATGGACCGTAGTCGCGAGCTCGCCGATTTCCTGCGCTCACGCCGTGCCCGGATCACTCCGGACCGGACGGGGCTGCCCGCCGACGGCCGGGCTCGCCGCGTGCCCGGCCTGCGCCGCGACGAGGTCGCCCGGCTGGCCGGTGTCAGCACCGAGTACTACACCCGCCTGGAACAGGGCCGCGCCGGCAACCCCTCGCCGGAGGTCACCGAGGCCCTCGCACGTGCCCTCCAGCTCGACCCCGCCGAACGTGAACACCTCATCGACCTGCTGGCACGCCCCGCCCGCCGGGCCCCGATCAGCCCGCAGCGGGTGCGGCCGGGGCTCCATCTGATGTTGCAGACCCTTGACCACGTGCCCGCGTTCGTCCTCGGCCGCCGCACGGACGTCCTGGCCTCCAACCGCCTCGCCCGCGAGGTCCTGACGGACTTCGACGCCCTTCCCGCACCGCAGCGCAATCTCGCCCGCTACTACCTGTTGGACCCCAAAGCCCGCGACCGCACCGGCGACTGGGAGCGCATCGCCGCCGAAACCGTCGCCGTCCTCCGCCTCGAGGCCGGCCGCTACCCGCACGACCGCCAGCTCGCCGACCTGGTCGGCGAACTCACCCTGCGCGTCCCCGAGTTCAGCTCGTGGTGGAACGACCATCGCGTGCTGCGCCGCACGTATGGCACCAAGCACTACCACCACCCCCTCGTCGGCGACCTGCACTTCTCGTACGAGTCCTTCCAGCCCCCCGGCGACCCCGACCAGACCCTGTGCGTCTACAACGTCGAACCGGGCTCCGCAACCGCCCAGGCCCTCCAACTGCTCTCCAACTGGACGGCGCCCCAGCACGACACACGCCCTCGGCCGGAGCCCACCGCTCCCCCAGCAGGACCGCAATAGAACGCAGGACGCCGCCCGCGCGTCGTGCCGGTCAGGGCGGATCGCGCGGGCGTCGTTGTCCGGCACGCGACAACAGCCGCCGGACAAGCGGCCAGGTTGTGTCCGCTTCTCCGGGCACAATGGAAATCATGCCGAAGACTTCAGCGCGACTGCTGGCCTTGCTGTCGCTGCTCCAGGCACGCCGGGACTGGCCCGGGGCGCTGCTGGCCGAGCGGCTGGACATCAGCCCGCGCACCGTGCGCCGCGATGTCGAGCGCCTGCGCGAGCTCGGCTACCCCATCGTGGCCACCAAAGGCCCCGACGGCGGGTACCGGCTCGGCGCCGGCACGGAGCTGCCCCCGTTGTTGTTCGACGACGAGCAGGCCGTCGCTCTGGCCGTCGCGCTCCGGAGCGCCACCGCCAGCGGCGCCGGCATCGAGGAAGCCGCGGCACGCGCGCTGAACACCGTCCGGCAGGTCATGCCCGCACGGTTGCGCCGCCGGATCGACACCCTCCACGTCACTGCCGTCGAGCGGCCCGCAGACCGGCCGGGCCCGCAGGTCGACAGCAGCGTGCTCGTGACGCTCAGCGCCGCCGTCCACGCCCGCGAGGTGCTGCGCTTCGACTACCCGCCCGCGTCCTCGCCCGGGGTGGACGGCGACGGCCCGCGCCGGGTGCAGCCCCATCATCTCGTCATCTGGGGCGGGCGCTGGTACCTCGTCGCCTGGGACCTCGACCGCGAGGACTGGCGCACCTTCCGCGCCGACCGGATCACCCCGCGCAGCCCCGCAGGACCCCGTTTCACCCCGCGCGAGCTGCCCGGAGGTGACGTGGCCGCCTTCGTGGCCGGCAGGTTCCGCGGCTCCGACGAGTCCGGCGACTGGCCCTGCCGTGGCGAGGTGATCCTCCACCTGCCCGCCGCCACCGCGTCCCGCCACAGCCGCGACGGAGTCGTCGAGGAGCTCGGCCCGAACCGCTGCCGGCTCGTCCTGGGCTCATGGTCATGGGCCGGCCTGGCCGCCACCATCGGCAGGTTCGACGCCGACATCGAGGTCGTCGGCCCGGCCGAGCTCAAGGACGCCTTCGCACAGCTGGCCCGCCGCTACGCCGCCGCCGCAACCGACGCTCCCGCGCCGAAAGACGGTCGGCCGATCGCGTCGGCCTCCGCGAGTCCGATATGAAGCCGGCCAGGTCAGGGCCGCCGGATCGCGGCGATGTCGAACTCCAGCGCCACCTTCTCGCTGACCAGGACTTGGGTCGCGGCGTTCCAGTTCACACCCCAGTCCTTGCGGCTGATCGTGACGCTGCCGGTGAAGCAGACCCGGAAGGAGCCCCGCGGGCCGTTCTCCGCGCCGGTCAGCTTGAAGTCCACGGTGACCGGCTTGGTCACGCCGCGGATGGTCAGGTCACCGGTGACCTTGAAGCTGGTCTCGTCGACCTGCTTCACCCCGATCGAGGTGAAGGTGATGGTCGGGTGGTTGCGCATGTCCAGGAACTCGCTGCGCAGGGGGTCGTCCCGCCGCGGGTTGCGGGTCTGGATGCTCTCCGCCTGGATCGTGAGCTCGGCGCTCGACTTCGACGGGTCGTCGCCGTCCAGATGCGCGCTGCCCTCGAACTCCTCGAAGTGCCCGCGCACCTTGGTGGCCATCCTGTGCCGGGCGACGAAGCCGATCCGGGTGTGGGCGGTGTCGAGGACGTAGTCGCCGGTCAGCTCGCTGAGCATGCTCGTGGTGGTCATGCTTGGTCGCTCCTAGAAAGGAAGAGGTCGTCAGCCGTTCAGTTCCGAGCCGGTCATGAGAGGTGCGTCGGTAGCGGTCGTGGTACACGGGGCGTCCGGTCCGCGGGACGGGACGTCGGTCATGATGTCGTTGAGCTTTCGTGTTCGCGGGATGGGTGCTCGTCTCAGCAGTACGACGACATAACCCCTCGGAATGTGAGGCGACGCGTCAACCTCACATTCCGGGGGGTTGTCTCGTCGATCTGGTGAAGGCAGATGCGACAAAGGAAAGCCGGCGACACCATGACGACCCCATCCCAGCCAGGAGACGGCCGGCTCGATCCGAGCCTGAGCGCGATCATGAGCGAGCGACGTCACCTGATCAATCTCGCCTACCGGCTCCTGGGCACCCTGGCCGATGCCGAGGATGTCGTACAGGAGACCTACGCCCGCTGGTACGCCATGTCCCGGCAGCGACAGGAGGCCATCGAGTCGCCCGGCGCCTGGCTGACGAAGGTCGCCGGTCGCATCTGCCTCGACCTGCTCGGCTCGGCACGGGCTCGGCGCGAGAGCTACGTGGGCGAATGGATCCCCGAGCCGCTGCCCGACCGTACGGAGTGGATCAACGGACGCTCAGGCGGCGCCACGGTCGACCCGGCCGACCGGGTCACCCTCGACGAGTCGATCAACATGGCCTTCCTCGTCGTGCTCGAATCGATGACGCCGGCCGAGCGCGTGGCGTTCATCCTGCACGACGTCTTCCGCTACTCCTTCGCAGAAGTGGCCGAGATCGTCAGCCGTACGCCGGCGGCATGTCGCCAGCTGGCCTCCTCGGCCCGCCGCCGCATCCGCGCCTCGCAGGCCCCCGCGATTCCGGCAGCCCAGCGCGCCGGCATCGTCAGGGAGTTCAAGAAGGCCTGGGAAGCCAAGGACATCGACGCCCTCATCAGCGTCCTCGCCCCCGACGCCACGGCGGTCGCCGACGGCGGCGGCCTCGCCAGCGCCCTGCTCCACCCCGTCCAAGGCGGCGAGCAGATCGCGCGCGGTTTGGTGGAGATCGCCGACAAGGCACCCGGCCTGATGTTCCTGGAGCGTACGGTCAACGGCCAGCCCGGTCTGGTGGCTCAGCAGGATGGCGTCACCGTGGTGGTGATGGCGTTCGACATCGCAGGCGACCGGATCACGCACATCTGGGGAGTACGGAACCCCGAGAAGCTCCGGCCTTGGACGACGGGCTGACGCGGCTGCTCACCCCGGGACGGCGTGTGGACGCGTCAAAGAGCGAGTGCGCGGACCACCTGCTCGTCCACGCCGATCCCCAGGCCGGGGCCGGTGGGCACGTGGGCGACGCCGTCGGCGACGGTGATGACCGGATCCGTGGCGTAGGGGCTGGCGATGAACTGCCGGCCGTTGAGGTCGACCGGTGTGTCCACGCCGAACGCGGCGAACAGGTGGAGCGAAGCGGCCAGCCCGACGTCGGACTCGGTGAGGCCGGAGCCCATGATCGCCAGGCCGCAGTCCTCGGCGAGCTGGCACTGGCGCAGAGCCAGGGTCAGCCCGCCGCAGCGCTGCACCTTGGCGACGGCGACGTCGATGGCGTCGAGCCGGACGAACGTCGCCAGGTCGCTCGGGTGGCGCAGGCTCTCGTCCACGGCCACCGGGACGGGGCTGGCGTCCCGCAGGCGGCGCAGACCGGCGATGTCGTTGGACGGCAGCGGCTGCTCGAAGACGGCGATGTCCAGGTCGGCCAGTCGCCTGGCGACCCGGAGCGCGGCGGCGGCCGTGTAGCCCTGGTTGGCGTCCACCCAGAGCACGGCGTCGGGGGCGGCCGCGCGTACGGCGGCCACGATGGCCATGTCCTCGTCCTCGTCGTGCAGACCGACCTTGACCTTGAGGTGGCGGTAACCGTGCGCGCGGCCCTCGGTCACCGAGTCGGCGGCCGTGGCCGCCGACTCGGTGGCCACGATCCAGGCCAGCTCGATGGTGTCGCGCCTGCGCCGGCCCCACAGCTCGCCGAGGGACAGGCCCAGGCTGCGGGCGAAGGCGTCGTGGCAGGCCACGTCGACCGCCGCGCGCGCCAGCGGCATGCCGATCGAGAAGCCCTTGCTGATGGTGCGGTCGAAGGCGCGGCAGAGCCCGTCGAGGTCCCACAGCGGGCGGCCGACGGCCGCCGGGGCCAGGTAGCCCTCGATCGTGGAGACGATGGACTCGGTGGTCTCGTACGTCCAGGAGGGGATCGGGGTGGCCTCGCCCCACCCGGTGGCGCCGTCGTCGGCCGTGACCTTCACCAGGACTCTGACGGCCGGGCGGCCGCCCTGGACGACGGATCCGCCCGCGACGGAGAAGTCGCGCAGCGAGGGCAGGGCCACGGTGAAGGTCTCGACGCGTGCTATCCGGTTCACGTGCCCGGCATCCCGAGGACGAACATGCCGCCTGCGGGGACCGTGGGGCTGGCGGCCGAGCCGGTCAGGACCACGCGCGCGGGGTCGCGGAAGCCGGCGATGAGGCTGGCACGCTGGATCCTGGTGGGAGTGGGAACCCTGGCCTCGGACCGCCAGTGGCTGCCGTTCTCCAGGATGTAGGTGTAGACGGCCGAGGTTCCGTCGGCGGGGTTGGCGTAGACGCGGAACGCGGTCGGGGAGATCTGCTCCTTGTCGAACAGGGTCGCCTCCCTGGTCAGCTCGGCGATGCGCCAGCCGTGGCCCTGCCATGCGGCCGCGTGCACGACGGTGGTGTCGCCGTCCTGGAGCATGAACAGCAGCACCGGACGGTTACCCGCCATCGACCCGACCAGGTGGGTGTAACCGACGTCCCGTGACAGCGGCTTCGCCCTTTTCAGCTCGGTCTCCAGGACGAGCGGGAGCCGGGAGGCGGCGCCGCAGTCCACTCCGGCGCCCAGGTCGTCGCCGGCGGCGCTGTAGAAATGCCGGTCGCCGGGCTGGAAGGCCGCGTAGTACAGGTTGCGGTGGTAGTAGTCGTGCTCGTGGCGGCCGGGTCCGCCGCCGGCGAGCGTCCAGACGAAGTGGAAACGTTCCGGCACGTTTCCCTGCGCCGGGGTGACCTCGATCTCGCCGATGTAGATCTCGTTGCAGTTGTCGGGCCGGTCCGTGGAGCCGATGGCGTACGGGATGCCCTCCAGGTCCTGGGAGTGGGTCCAGGTACGGCCGTCGTCGGTGGACAGGACGTAGTGGATGGGCCGGTAGTCGGTGGGGAGGGAGGGGTCGTCGTTGTGCGGGGTCGAGCGGAAGAAGAGGTAGATGTCGCCGTTGCTCGCCTTGACGGGCATCGGGTACGTCGAGCGCGGCGCGGCGTCGATGGTCCCGTCGGTCCAGTTCCCCTCGACGGTGTGCGGCGGGGAGATGGCCAGCCGCTGGACGCTGTTGTGCGAACCGTAGAAGACCAGGAGCCGGCCGTCGTCGGCCTGGATCATCACCGGGTAATGGTGCGAGTCGGCCTTCGGCGACTGCCCGACCTTGATCGGCTGGGTCCACGTGCCGGTGGCGTGGTCGTACGCGGCGACGTAGGGATGAGTGTTCTCCCCGGTCCAGGAGATGAACGTCTTGCCCGCGACCGGGTCGTACAGGCCGCCGGCCATGGCGCGCCGGTCGCTCTTGGCCGCCACGCCGGTGGCGACGGTCTGGACGGCGAAGCCGGAGCCGGCGCTCGCGAGCGCGGGCAGGTCGGGCACGAGCGGAGCCAGGGCGACTAACGTGCCGCCGAGCAGGAAGTTTCGTCTTTTGATCATGTCAGTACCATTCAGACTTGTCGACCAGATTGATCAGTTCCCGCCCGGCCACGAAGCGCCGGGCGTTCTCCAGCAGGACGGCGAAGCGCCGCTCGCCGGCATGCGGCCCCACGCCGGCCACGTGCGGAGTGATGAGCACGTCGGGACGCCGCCAGAGCGAGTGATCGGCGGGAAGCGGTTCGGTCTCGAAGACGTCCAGGGCCGCGCCGGCCAGGCGTCCCGCGGACAGGGCGGCGGCCAGGTCGTCGAGCCGGACGGTGGGCCCGCGGCCGATGTTGACGACGTACGCCCCGGGCTTGGCGAGCGCCAGCCGCCGCGCGTCCAGCAGGCCCTCGGTGGCGGGGGTGTGCGGAACGGTCAGGATGACCAGGTCCGCCGCGGGCAGCAGCCGGTCGAGTGCGTCGGCCGGCTGCACCTCGGCGAAGCCCGGCACGGGGCCGCCGCGCCGGGCGTCCACGCCCACGACCCTGGTGCCGAACGCCGCCAGCAGCCTGCCGACCTCGGCCCCGACCGCGCCCACCCCGACCACCAGGGCGGTGGCCTCGCCCAGGGGGAGCACGGCGCCGGGGTCCCAGTCGGGCGCCCAGCGCGCGCGGGCCTGGTCGCGGACGTATCTCGGCAGGCCCCTGGCCAGCGCGAGCACCAGCGCCAGCGTGTGCGCGGCCACGTGGTCGGTGTAGGTGTCACGCATGTTGGTGACCTGCACGGGGTGCGCGACCAGGGCCGGATGGTAGAACCCCGGGGGCGGCCCGGCCTGCGGGGCCTGCAGCCAGCGCAGCCGCCCGGCGTGCGCCAGCAGGTCCGCGGGCAGCGTGCCGTAGGCGGCGTCGGCCTCCGCCAGCGCGTGCGCCGCCTCCTCGCTGGTCCGCGGCTGGAGCAC
This sequence comes from Nonomuraea turkmeniaca, assembly GCF_005889735.1. Classification (GTDB taxonomy): domain Bacteria; phylum Actinomycetota; class Actinomycetes; order Streptosporangiales; family Streptosporangiaceae; genus Nonomuraea; species Nonomuraea turkmeniaca. The sequence continues at coordinate 24,781 of NZ_VCKY01000019.1, read as the reverse complement.
GACGAGCTCCGGCACCGCCTGCTCCAGCCGATCCGGCCAGCCGGCGGTGGCCGGATCGTGCGGCGGCAGCAGCACCAGGGTGCGTAGGCCGCGGCGACTGCTGGTGCTCATGCCCTCGTCGCCAGGCCGGACTCGGTGATCTCGTACAGCAGCGGCTCGCCCGCGACGTAGCGGGCGAGCTCCTCGGCCATCGCCTCCCCATGGCGGCGCCGCTCGTGGCCCAGGCTGCCCGCAACGTGCGGGGTGACGACGATGTTGGGCATCGTGAACAGCGGCGAGCCCGCGACGGGTGGTTCCGGGTCGGTGACGTCGAGGACGGCGAACAGGTCGGTCCGCCGGCCCAGCACGTCCACGAGCGCGGTCTCGTCGACGAGGCCGCCGCGCGCCGTGTTGATCAGGGTGGCGTCGGGCTTCATCGACTCCAGCAGCCCGGTTCCGACGATGCCGCGCGTCTCAGGGGTGAGCGGCGCGTGCAGGCTCACCACGTCTGAGGTGGCGAACAACTCCGCCAGGCCGACGAGGCGTACGCCGAGCTGTTCCGCCTGCGCCGGGTCGGCGTACGGGTCGTGGGCCTGCACGACGAGGTTGTGATGGGCGAGCAGCCGCGCCGTGGCCCGGCCCGTGGCGCCGAGCGAGAGCAGCCCGACCACCGCGCCGTAGGCCCCGGTCTCGGGCCCGCGCGGGGCGGGAGCGGCGGCGGCGCGCGCGGCCAGCACGTAGCGCCAGCCATGCTTGAGCGCGTACAGGATCTGCGAGAGCGCGAACTCGGCGACCGGGGTGGCGTTGGCGGTGGCCGCCGAGGTGACCCGCACTCCCCTGGCCCACATCTCCGGGGTGACCAGCGGGCGGATGGAGCCCGCGCCGTACAGCACCAGCGAGAGCTTGGGCGCGGCGGCGAGCAGCTCGGCGTCCAGCCTGGGCGCCCCCCACCCGGTCACCAGCACCTCGAGGGGGGCCAGCACGTCGGGAGTGAGCCGGTCGGCGGTGAGCGGGGGCGAGGCGATGGCGAGGTGCCGCTCGATCGCGGCCCGGGCCTGCGGGCCGTAGACATCGTCGAAGCGGTTCGGATCCATCACGTAAAGGCCGTTCAGCATTGCCTCTCCTTCAAGCGAGCCGCCGCTCGCACGCTGGCCAGGCGGGCGGGCGAGCCGAGCCCGGCGTGGTAGTAACGTAGCTGCCGCGCGCCCCCGGCGACGAGGTCGGCGGCCAGGGCCGGGATCCGGGCGTGGCCGTCTTCCAGCACGGTGAGGTTGGCGACGATGGGGACCCCGGTGCGGCTCGCCGCGGCCTTCACCTGGGCCAGGGCCGCCTCCTCCTGGCCCCAGCACTTGAGCACGTACGCGTCGACCGGCGCGTCGAAGGAGGCCAGGTCGATCCCCACGTCGGGGCCGGTGACCTGCGGATCGTCGGTGGCCATGAGCAGCAGCTCGCGCCCACCGGCCCCCGCCGCCACATCGCGCACCAGGTCGGCGATGACCTGGCCGCGGTGACCGTACAGGGCCCGGGCGCGCTCGCGGCCGAGCGCTTCGTCCAGGCTCGTCCCGGCCGGGACGCCCTGCTGGAGCTCCCTGTCCACGGCGGCGCGCACGTCGCGCGCCAGCTCCTCGACGTCCAGGCCACGCCCGGCCAGCCCGGCCCCGCAGGCAGGGCAGAGGCAGAGGGACAGCAGCGCCCTGCCGCAGGCGGACAGATGGGCGCCGGAGGTCTTCTCGTGGTGGCCGGCGTGCTCCGCGCCCAGCCAGCCGCACGCCTCCAGCATCAGCGCGGGCACGTCGTACTGCTCGCAGACCTCGCGCACGAGGGTGATCGCGTAGTCGTGGACGGCGGGCTGGGCCGGGCAGAGCGCGTAGGAGTAGGACTCGCCGTAGGCGTTCCTGACCGTCAGGTCGGGTGCTTCGCGGCCCAGCACCGAGGAGTGCGTGAGCACCAGCCAGGCCTCGGCCCGCAGCCCGGCCCCCGCCAGCGCGGCCAGCGCCGTGCCGAACCTGTCCTCGTCGGGCACCCCCCAGCTCGGCGGATACGGCCGAAGCCGCCCGCGCCAGCGCTCGGGGCGCAGCCGGAAGTAGGCCGCCGCGTGGTCGGCCTGCACGATGCGGTGGCGCGGATGCCACGGGGTGGTGGCCCGGACCGAGTGGTACGCGGCCTGCAGGGTCACCGTGCTCACGCCGAGGCCGGCGATGCGCTCGGCCCCCGCGGGGTCGCCCACGATGTCCCAGGTGTAGGCGAACGCGCCGTGCTTCACCGTCGAGGGATCACCGGCGGTGATCTTCAAGCGGAGTGTCACCCCTTCGTGGCGCCGGCCAGGCCGCGCGTGAAGTAGTTCTGGAAGAAAAGGAAGATCATCAGCATCGGCAGGAACGAGATCGTCATCCCGGCGGCGAACCCGGTCCAGTCGGTGGCGTACTCGCCCTGGAAGGACATCATCCCGACGGCGAGGTTCTGCAGTTCGGGCTGGCCGAGCGTGAACACCAGCGGGATGTTGAACTCGTTCCAGCTGCTGATGAACTGGAAGATGACCACCACCGCGATGACCGGTTTGGCCAGCGGGAGGATGAGGCCGAACGTCTTGAGGAAGCCGGCCCCGTCGAGCTTGGCCGCCTCGAACAGGTCGGTGGGGACGCTGGAGAAGAACCCGACGAACAGCAGGACGTAGAGGGCGCCCGCGCCGCCGGACATGGCCAGGATGACCCCGGCCCGCGTGTTCAGCAGGCCAAGGTTCTCGATCAGCACGAACTGCGGAACGATGATCGAGGCGACCGGGATGAACAGGGTCCCCACGATCATCCGGTAGAGCAGGGTGCGCCCGGGGAACTCGTACCTGGCCAGCACATAGCCGCACAGGGCCGCCTTGACCAGCTCGATGAAGGTCGAGACGACCGAGTAGAGCACCGTGTTGAAGAAGTATCCGGAGAACCCGGCGTTGACCCAGGCCCGTACGAAGTTGTCGAAGTTCAGCTGGTCGGGCACCAGGCTCGAGCCGCTGGTGAACATCCCGGCCTGGGTCTTGAACGCGGCCGAGATCGTCCACAGGAAGGGATAGACCCACACGAGCCCGACGACCAGCAGGATCGGCAGGGCGATGAGATTGGCCCGCACGGTGTTGCTGCGCCGGGTGGCCTGAGTGGTCGTCGTCATCAGACGCCGTACTCCTTCCTGAGCCGCTGGGCCCGGCGGACCGCGAGGCCCTGGGCGGAGACCAGGACGAAGGCGATGACGGAGAACAGCAGCGCCGCGGCCGAGGCGTAGCCGTAGTCGAACGGCACCCTGCCGAAGGCGTTCTGGTAGATGAAGTAGGACACCACGTAGGTGCTGGTGCCGGGCCCGCCCGCGGTGAGCGTGACGACCAGCCCGAAGACGTGCATGGCGTTCACCAGGCCGAGCAGGGTGATGATCACAGCGACCGGCTTGATGATCGGCAGCGTGATGCGGGTGAGCTTTTTCCACTCGCTCGCGCCGTCGATGGCGGCCGCCTCGTAGAGCTCCTCCGGCACGTTCTGCAGCGCCGCCATCCAGTAGATCATGTACTGGCCGAAGATCTGCCAGATGGAGACGAGCACGAGCACGAGCAGCGCGCTCCACCGGTTGGCGAACACGTCGAACCCCTCGTCGACCAGGCCGAGGTCGCGCAGGATCGCATTCAGGGCGCCGTTGGACGGGTTGAGCAGGTAGGTGAAGATCAGGCCTGCCATGGCGACGGGGATGATGAGCGGCGCGAAGAATACGGTCCGGAAGAACCGCTTGCCACGCAGCCACTTGCGGGTGAGCAGGATCGCCGCCACCAGCGAGATCGGGAGCTTGATGACGGTCGTCAGGAGGGCGAAGATCAGCGTGTTGACCACTGAGACCCAGAACAGCGGGTCGGCCAGGATCGAGCCGTAATTGTCGACCCCGGCGAAGTTTTCGATCGGTCCGATGCCTGACCAGTCGAAGAAGGAGTAGTAGATCGTCGCGATCAGCGGCCAGATGGTGAAGCCGAGGTAGAGCAGGAGGAAGGGGGCCAGGAAGACGAGCAGCCAGACCCTGTCGAGGCCGCGGACGCGCTCGCGGGAGTGATCGACGCGCTCGGGCGCACGCTGGGCGGGCGACCGGTCGCTCTCCGTCACCCTCTCCCTGCCGGGGGCAGGGGCGATGGTTGTCATGGATGTCCTCACGAGGGGGAAGGGCGCCGCCGGCGCGCGTGGCCGGCGGCGCCGTCCGGTCTTAGCTCTTGTACATGTCCGAGGTGTAGTCCTTGGTGCTGTCCCACTCGGGGAAGGTGTAGCAGTCCATCGACACCTTCAGGCCGCTGGCCGCCTCCTGTTCGAGCCCTTCCTCCAGGGCGGTCTGCCGCTGCTTGACGATGGCGGCGCCCACGGACGCCAGAGGCTGGCCGCTGACCAGCGCCTCGTTCATGGCCTCCCACTCCGCGTCGGGGGTCTTCGTCAGCGCGTTGACGTACGCCTTGGATTTGGCGATGTCGGGGCACTTGAGCAGCGGCTCAGGGAGCTGGACCCGGTAGCCCGGCTTCGCGCCGATCTGCATGATCTGCTTGAGCACCGGGTGGCTGACCATCTTCTGGTTGTCGACGTAGGACAGGGTGCCGAAGGCGTTCTTGTAGTACTGCTGGACGAAGTAGCCGTTCGGGTCGGTCATCCATTGGATGAAGGTCCAGGCGGCGTCGGGATGCTTGGTCTGCGAGCTGACCCAGTACTTGTTGCCGTCGTACGTGCGGCCGCCCGCGCCGGTCTGCCCCTCGTCCGGGTCGACGCGCGGCGCCACCACGTAGTTGTCGCTGCTGAAGCCCTGGCTGTCCCACACGCTCAGCATCCAGGTGCCGTCGAAGTAGATGCCGGCCTGTCCGGCGGCGAACTGCTGGCGGGAGAAGTTCTTGTCGTTGGTGCCCGGCGCCAGGTATCCGGCCTTCTTGAGCTCCTGGATGAAGGCGAAGGTCTTCAGCTGCCCGGGCGCGGTCAGGTTGAACTTGCCCGTCTTGTAGTCGAAGAAGTCGGTCGACGAGGTCGAGACGCTGCTGACCAGCCCGTACCAGATCCGCTGCATGTCCTCGCCCTTGGTGGGGGCGGCGATGCACTCAGCCTTGGTCTTGGCCTTGATCTGCGCGCAGGCGTTCTTGAGGTCGGTCCAGGTCTTGGGCGGGTTGTTGACGTCCAGCCCGGCCTGCTGGAAGACCTGCTTGTTGAGGAACATGTAGCCGGAGCCCCAGTACAGGTTCTCCGTGAACGGGAAACCGTACGTCTTCCCGTCCTGCATGTTGATGCCGTCCAGGAAGGATCCGTCCGGCCAGCGCTTGGTGAAGTCGGCGGGGACGGTCCCGTCCGGGCTGAGCGGGCGGATCCACTTCTGGTCCAGCAGTTCGGACAGCCCGGTGGCGTTCCAGTAGAACATGTCCGGCGCCTGGTTGCTCTGGAAGGCCAAAGGCAGGGTCTTCATGTAGTCGGCCTGGGTGATCGAGCGCCACTCGATCTTGATGTTGGGATGTTCCTTGGTGAACTGCGCGCCGATGTCCTTGTGGAATTGCACCTGTTCGGCGGAGAAGTCCCAGATCTTTAGCGTGGTCTGCGTACCACCGCCGCTGCTGCTGCTGCTGTTGGTCGATGTGCCGCAGGCCGCCAAGAGCAGTGATGCGATGGCTGCGGTGATGATCACGGCGGTGCCACGCCGATGAGGATTCATGGAGCCCTCCCTAAGAGGCGGAGGCCAGAGGGGTGCACGGACAGCGGGTAAGCGCTTGCCCGAGGGTTCGTCGAGAGTAACCCGGCTCATAATCCGATTCAAGGGTTGTGAGAAAGCGGTTTCAGATCCACGCTCGGTTGCGAAGATCCGTCCGACGACCGCTGTCGCAGCCCGCCGATGCCTCCGATGAGCTGCTTTACCAGGGGTGTTTCGACAGTATCGGTACCGGTGAGGCCGCGACGAGTGTTGCGGCAGTCAGTCCTTTGAGCGAAGCTCTACAAGCGTTTTCTTACCTCGGGAGTACATGTGCGCCTGCTCGCCTTCACCAAGCCCTTCGGCCCCATCGACGCCGCCCGGCTGGCCGAGGCCGTGGCCTCGGTGGGCGCCGACGGGGCGGACCTCGTCGTGCGCGAGGGACAGACGGTCGGTCCCGCCGACCCCGGCGGCATCGCCGTCGTCGCCGCGGAGCTCGGGCGCCGCGGGCTCACCCTCGACGTCGTCACCACCGACCTGCTCGACGCCGGTGCGGACGCCGAACGGATCATCGCAGCCTGCGGCGAGACCGGCGTCCCCCTCGTGCGGGCGGGCTTCTACCGCTACGACCCCGCCGCCGGATACCGCCGCCAGCTGGAGGAGGCCAGGGCCGCGCTGGCCCGCCTGGCCGGCCTCGCCGCCAGGCACGGCGTACAGCTGGCGCTCCAGCTGCATCACGGTACGATCCATCCATCCGCCTCGCTCGCCCTCGCCCTCGCAGGCGACCTGAACGACGTACGCTTCTACGCCGACCCCGGCAACCAGGCCAAGGAGGGCAGCGAGGCATGGGCACTCAACGTCGATCTGCTGGGCGATCGGATGGCTTGCATGGGAGTGAAGAACGCCGTCTGGCGATCCACCGCCGACGGCTGGGTGTGCGAGTGGCAACCGCTTGCGGACGGGGGCGTGGTCCGCTGGCCGGAGATCATCCCTGGGCTGCGCGCACGCGGCTACACCGGAGCGCTGTCGCTGCACGTCCATTACCCGGCGGCCGACCCGGTGGCGGCCGTACGGAGGGATCTGGATCATCTGCGCGGGCTGCTCGGCTGACGGGCGCTTCACGGGGGTAGGAGGAGCAGGTGCGTAATCTGCGGCAGGGCCGCCCGACCCGGGTGACGATCAGCGACGTCGGGGCCGCGGCGGGGGTGTCGGCCTCGACGGTCTCCCGCGTGCTCAACGGCACGGCCAAGGTCGACCCCTCGTTGGCGGCGCGCGTCCACGACGCGGTCAGACAGCTGGGCTACCGGCCCAACGCCGCGGCGCAGGGCCTCGCCCGCGGGGAATGGGGCACCATCGGCGTGCTGGTCCCCAACCTCGCCAACCCCTACTTTCCCGGCGTGCTCAAGGCCGTCTCGGCCGTCGCCCGCTCCCACGGGCGCCGCGTCATGGTCATGGAGTCGGACGAGGACCCCTCGCTCGAGCACGACCTGGTCGAGGACCTGATGCGCAGCTGCGACGGGGTGCTGCTCTGCTCCCCCCGCATGGAGCGCTCGGACCTGGTAGTCCTGACCGCCCGGGATCACCCGCTCGTCCTGCTCGACCGGATCGTCCCCGGCCTCGCCGCGCCCGCCGTCTCCGCCGACTTCTTCGGCGGGATGATGCTGATCTGCGGCCACCTGGCGCAACTGGGCCATCGCCGGGTCGCCTACCTGAGCGGGCCCGAGGTGTCCTGGGCCAACTCTGAGCGGATCAGGGCGCTGGAGGCGGCCAAGGCGTTCGGTCTGTCCGTCACGATCCTGCCGTGCGGGTCCACCAGCCGCTGCGGGTACGAGGCCGCCGCCGAGGTGGCCGGCACCGGCGCCACCGCGGTCACCACCTACAACGACCTGGTGGCCCTGGGGGCGGTGACCCGGATGCGCGAGCTCGGGGTGCGGGTTCCCGAGGAGCTGTCGGTGGTCGGGTTCGACGACATCGCGCTGGACCACGTGGCGCACACGGGCCTGACCACGGTGTCGGCGCCCCGGGGGCAGCTCGGCAAGCAGGCGGCCGAGATGCTCGAGACCCTCATGACCGAGGGGCACGACGGGGAGCCGGTGTACCTGCCGATGGAGTTGCACGTCCGCGACAGCACCGCGCCACCCCCGGTGACCAGGGAACTGGCCGGGTGACCGTACGGTCGCGCCCTCCACGGCCGGACGGCCGGGCTGTTGACAAGTGGGGGCTGCGGCGGGAACCCTTTCTCTGAAAGCGCTTTCCTGAAACGAGAGAGGACCTGTGGACACCGACGACCGCGCAGCACGGCCTGGCAGTGATCGAGACGACCTGGGGTATCAGGTTCGCGACCTGGTCGCACCGCTGATCTCCCGGTTCAGCCCGGGCGGAGGGCGGCTGCGGCTGGGGTTCAACACAGCGCACTACGACCAGGCGGCCTCCGAGCTGGAAGCGTTTGCACGCCCGCTGTGGGGGCTGGCGCCGCTGGCGGCCGGCGGCGGGGCGTTCGATCAGTGGGAGCTCTGGCGCGCCGGGCTCGCCGCCGGGACCGACCCCGAGCATCCCGACTACTGGGGCGCGGTCTTCGACCGGAACCAGCGGCTGGTCGAGACCGCCGCCATCGGCCTGACGCTCGCCCTGGCCCCCGAGCAGATCTGGGACCCGCTGACCGGCCGGCAGCGTGACACGGTGGCCGCCTGGCTGCGGCACGCGGTCACCGTGGAGCCGAACAACAACAACTGGCTGTTCTTCCCGGTCATGGTGGGACTCGGGCTCGACCGTGTCGGGGTCTCCCACGACCACGACGCCAACACGGCCAGGCTCGACCGGCTGGAGCAGTTCGACCTCGGCCGCGGGTGGTACTCCGACGGGCCCACGTGGCAGCGCGACTACTACATCCCGTTCGCCATGCACTACTACGGCCTCATCTACGCGGCGCTCGGCGACGACCCGGCCAGGGCTGGGCGCTTCCGCGAGCGGGCCGCGGCGTTCGCCCAGGACTTCCAGCACTGGTTCACCAGCGAGGGGGTCGCCGTCCCGTTCGGCAGGAGCCTGACCTACCGTTTCGCGCAGTCGGCGTTCTGGGGAGCGCTGGCCTTCGCCGAGGTCGAGGCGCTGCCCTGGGAGGTGACCAAGGGGCACCTGCTGCGGAACCTGCGCTGGTGGGACCGCCAGCCCATCCGCGACACCGCCGGGCTGCTCACCATCGGCTACGGCTACCCCCAGCCGCACATGGCCGAGCAGTACAACGCGCCCGGCTCGCCGTACTGGGCCATGAAGGCGTTCCTGCCGCTCGCCCTGCCCGCGGAGCACCCGTTCTGGACCGCCAAGGAGGCCGACGCGCCCCCGCTGCCCGAGGTCAGCACCCAGCCGGAGGCCGGCGTGGCGCTGCTGCGCTGCGAGGAGGGACGGCACGTGGTGCTGCTCAGCGCGGGGCAGCGCAACCCGTGGGCCCGGCATGGTGCGGCCAAGTACGCCAAGTTCGCTTACTCCACGCGTTTCGGCTTCAGCGTGCCCGCCGGGACGCTGGGGCTCGAACAGGGCGCCTTCGACAGCACGCTGGCGCTCAGCGAGGACGGCGAGCACTGGCGGCCGTGCGAGCTGCCGCACGACGCCTCCGCCTCCGACGGTGTGCTGCACGCGCGCTGGACGCCCTGGGACGACGTGGAGATCGAGACCTGGCTGGTGGCGCTGCCCCCGTGGCACGTGCGGGTGCACCGGATCAGAACCGGGCGGGCCCTGCGCACGGCCGAGGGCGCCTTCGCGGTCAGCCGCGACCGGCCGCCCACCCGGGCCGACATCGGCCCCGGCCGGGCCAGGCTCGACTCGCCGGACGGCCTGTGCGTGATCGAGGACCTGTCCGGCCGGCGGGAGGGAGCCCTCGTCACGGCCCTGCCCGGCACCAACGTGCTCGCCCCGCGCACCACGATCCCCACGCTGAAGGGCGACCTGCCGCCCGGCGAGCACCTTCTGGCCTGCGCGGTCATCGGCCTGGAGGCAGCGGATCCGGATCCGGATCCGGCTTCGGCTTCGGCTTCGGCGGAGCCGGACGCCGCGGGCGGGTGGCCGGAGCCTCCCGCGTGGGATTCCATCGAGCCCCTGGTCGGCCCGGCACCCACGCCGTGAGGCGGGATGCCGGCCGCACACCGTCCTCGCCTGCGTAGCAGGGCAGGAACAGCCGACTCGCCGCCGGGCGGACCAGTGTCCACCGGCTCGGACCGGTCGGTTCTGCTGTTTCACGCTCGACGACGGTAACCACATCGGGTTCCTCGCCCGCTTCGCGCCGTGATGCGGGGTGGTGCGTCGCGTCTGGAAGGCTGACCTCCGTATTCGGCCCGGACGGCCGCCCCGCACGAGTGATCGGCCGGCCCATCGACCGCACCGACCATGGTCTGGATCCCCGGCATGGGTCGCCGGTCAAACGCGTGTGTCGAGCGGGACGTGCAGCGAGAGGTGCGAGGACAACGCGCGAAGGAAGTCCGGGGCGTCGAAGATGGCGCCCGCGGAGGCGACGCCGGTGGTCCTGGTCCGGCCGGTGAGGATGCGGTCGACGGCCTCCACCGCGAGTGGCGCGCTGATGGCGTAGATGTCCTGACCGGCGGCGGATACGCGGCGTTCCGTGCCGCCGGAGCGGACGAGGACGTCGACGACGAAGGTCTGCGCGGAGCGGCCGCGCTCGTCGACGGCGGTCGGTGCCGAGGCGTCAGGCGCGGACAGGTCCTCGGCCGCCTTGGCGGTCATGTAGGTGCGCACCTCCGGGACTGCGACGTGGCTGGGAACGGTGACGACATCGGCCATGGTGAACTCCCCGATGACGCTCTGGGGGCCGAGCGGAGCCGGGAAGGGCCACTCCAGGGTCGGCAGAGCGTCGTCGTGATACTCCAGCCGGCCGCCCGTGTAGCGGACACGGCGGCCACCCCGTCGCTGCCCCGAGACTGCGCCCGCAGCCAGCGTTCCGGCAGTGGGGTGCCAACTGCTCAGGCCGTAGGCGATGTGCGCCTCGTCCGCCGCCGTCCAGTCGCCCATCGCGGTGGTGACCAGCAGGTCGCCGAGGCCGCCGTAGAAGGCCATCGCCGGGACCACCACGGTGCCCGCGGCGCGGGCGCGCTCCGCGAAGTGCGCGAACGTGTCAACGTTCGCCTCGATCTCGGCCGCCACGTCGACATACGGGATGCCGGCGCGCAGCGCCGCCTCGACCAGCGGGGCGGCGGTCGTGGCGAAGGGCCCGGCGCAGTTGATCACGGCGGTCGCGCCGTTCAGCGCACGGTCGAGCGAGGCCGGATCGTCGACCGACGCCTGCCGCGCCTCCAGCCCGGGGTGGGCCTCCACCAGCGCCAGCAGCTTGTCCTGGTCGCGACCGAGGAGCAACGGGACGTATCCGCGTTCGCACAACTCCGCGACCACGAACCGCCCGGTGTGTCCGTAGGCGCCGAACACCGCCACGTTCCGACTCGATCCCATGCCTGCTCCCGCGTGCTTCGAAGTGATTCAGTGCGTGAATCCTGTCCCAGTCGGTCCATCGATGCCTAGTGTCTGAAACGACATGACCCGTACAATTCCCGACATGAGCTCTTTCCCGCGCTCCGTCGCGGTCGCCGCCACCGACGGGATGCTGCACTTCGAGCTGGCCCTGGCTTATGAGGTCTTCGGCTCCGCCCCGGACGCCGTGCCAGGTCCCTGGTACGACGTCAGGGTGTGCGGCACGCACGCCGTCCGGGTCGGCCGGTTCCTCGTGGAGCCGGACTGCGGGCTCGATCGGTTGGCGCACGCCGACACCGTGATCGTTCCCGCCTTGGCGGACGTCGACGAGGACCCGCCGGCCGACCTGGTCGAGGCGGTGCGCGCAGCCCACGAGTCGGGCGCGCGGGTGGTCTCCCTGTGCACGGGCGTGTTCGTGCTCGCCGCCGCCGGCCTGCTGGACGGGCTGCGCGCGACCACGCACTGGGCCCACACCGAGCAGCTGGCCGCGCGCCATCCCCGGGTGAAGGTCGACCCGGACGTGCTCTACGTCGACAACGGCAGCGTGCTCACGTCTGCGGGCAAGGCCGCAGCGATGGACCTGTGCCTGCATCTGGTCCGCCGCGACCACGGCTCGGCGATCGCCAACGTGGTCGCCCGCCGCCTGGTCGTGCCGCCGCACCGGGCCGGTGGCCAGGCCCAGTTCGTCACCACACCGGTGCCCGCCCAGGACGGCCATCCCCTGGCCGAGCTGCTCCCTTGGGTGATGCGGCGGCTGGACCAGCCGCTCACCGTGGAGGACCTCGCCCGCCAGGCGAACATGAGCTCGCGCCACCTGGCCCGCCACTTCCGCTCGGTAACCGGCACCACCCCGTTGCAGTGGCTGCTGACGCAGCGGATCCGCCGCGCGCAGGAGCTGCTGGAGACCACGGACGACAGCGTCGACACCATCGCCTCGGCCGCGGGCATGGGCACGGCGACGACACTGCGCCGCCACTTCCACCGCACGATCGGCGTACCGCCGGACGCCTACCGCCGCACGTTCCGGGTGTGAGGCACTGGCTGCGCATCTCGAAGTCGTCGGCCTCGATCTGGCCGACGTGCGCGCCTCTCGGCCCGCAAGGGTGATCTGCGCATCTGCGGCAAAGGGCCGTGACGGCGGCAAGATCCGCCACCTGCCCGTTCGTCCCTACGCCAAGCCCTTTCCGACTGGCTCCAGGCCCGTGCCGGCTGAAAGGGGGCCGGCAGTGCGGCGGCCGCTACGCACTACCCACCGAATACGCCCGCCTGGAGGCCCTGTCAGTCAGGAGATCGGGGAGTGCGGTGCCTGCTGCGCGTGATGGTCAAGCAGGCGGATGAGCAACCGCACGAGCTGGTCGCGTTCGGCAGGGGTCAGCGGTGCGAGCAGCTCGTCGTGGAGGTCGTCCAGGACCTCGTCGAGTCGGCGCAGGTGCCGGCGGCCTTGGGTGGTGATCGTGATGACGTTCCGGCGACGGTCGTCGGGGTCAGGCGCCCGCTCGACGAGCGCGCGCTCGGCCAGTTCGTTGAGCACGCCGACCATGTCACTGCGGTAGATGCCGGTGCGCTGGCTCAGCGTCGCCTGGCTGCCCGGGCCGTACTCCTGCAACGAGGCAAGCACGGCGTAGTGCCACTTGCGGGCGTCGACCTGGCCCAGCCCCTCGTTGATCAGCCGATCGGACTGGGTGGCCACCTGTGACAACAGTCGGCTCGCCCGTCGGCGGAGCCTGTCCGGTGTCTTCGTCTCGCCGGGGGGCATGTCGGCGGCTTCGGCTCTGCTGGTCATGGCATCGATCCTACCTGTTGCGTTAGTCCGGCTAACGATGTAGGTTCGTTCTCGCCAAAAACGTTAGTGAAGTAAACGTTAATTCAGCGAACGGATTTGGGCATCGCCATGACCACCACCCAAGCCTTCGGCGCCGCGCTCATCGGCCAGCCCGAAAAGGCCCTCAACACGATCCTGGAGCGGCACCTCGCCGGGACCGGCATCACCGAACCCCAGTCGGTGGCCGAGCGCATCGCCGAGCTGACCACCGCGGGACTCCTGCGTGACGGAGGGACGGCAGCGCCCAGGCACGCGAGGCGGGGCAGGCCCGGTGGGCGAAGGTCCGCAACGTCCTCGGCCCGATCATCCAGGGGCTCTGGGGCGACCTGCCCGCTGAGGACCTTAGTACGGGCGGTCGACCAGGCGAAGTCCTTCGAGAAGGCGCATAACTGACATGCTGGAAAGGCGGATAGCTGACATGCTGGATACAAACCCTGTGGCCGACGCGCTCCATATCCCTACGGGGGTCTGGACTGGTCTGGTGCACCACGACGACCAGACCGACTCCTCCACCATTTCGTTCGCACCCGACGGCACAGTTGCGCTCCGCACCCCCCGCAGCGTGGGCACAGGGGTCTGGAGCGCAGACCAGCCCGGCCGGTTCGCCTACGAGCTCACCGAGATCTTCACGCCGGCCGCAGATCGCTCGGGCCGCGTGCAGATCCACGTCGAGGCCCACCTCGAGGGTGCCGTATATCGCGGGATCGGCACCGTCAGGGTGTACTCCCCCGACGGCGTGCTGGTGCACACCACCACCTCGGCCGCGTTCACCGGCGACCGCCTCGCCGGCGGGCAGGCGGCCTGGCACGACGTGGTGAGCTTGGGCGCGCCGATCCGGGGGCGCACGCTCTACCCCGGTGACGAAGGTTTTGAGGAGGCCTGCTCCGGCTGGTTGCTGACGGTCGAGCACCGGCCCGCGGCGGTCGTGGTCGCCGCCGACGCCGATGACGTGGCCGCTGCCGTCCGGTTCGCGGCGAAGGCAGGACGCCCGGTTGCAGTGCAGTCGACCGGGCACGGCAAGTCGGTGCCTGCGGATGGAGCCGTGTTCATCGCCACCGGGGAGCTGCGCGAGCTGTCGGTGGACCCACGCGCCGGCACTGCAAGGATCGGAGCCGGGCTGCGGTGGGGTGAGGTGCTCACCGCAGCGGCCGAGCATGGCCTCGCGCCCCTGTGCGGCTCCTCCGGCCAGGTCGGAGTGATGGGCTACCTGACCGGCGGCGGGCTCCCGCTGACCTGCCGTGCGTACGGCTTCGCCGCCGACTACGTCCGCTCGCTCGACATCGTCACCGCCGATGGCCTGCTCCGCACCGTCTCGCCGGCCCAGGAGCCCGACCTGTTCTGGGCGGTGCGGGGTGGCAAGAGCAACTTCGGTGTCGTGGTCGCGGCCGAGATCGAGCTGCTGCCGCTGCGCACCATCTACGGTGGTGAGCTTTGCTACCCGGGCGAGGACCCCAGGTACGCCGCTCACGTGCTCGGCTCCTACCTGGCCTGGGTCAAGGAGCAGCCGGAGGAGATGTCGTCCTCGGTGACGCTGCTGCGCTTCCCTGACGCGCCGCAGCTGCCCGAGGAGTTCCGCGGCCGTTCGTTCGTGCAGTTCCGAGTGGTCTACACGGGGGACGAGGAGCGGGGTGCGCAGCTGGTGGAGCCGTTGCGCGCGCTCGGCCCGGAGAAGGACACCTGCGGCGCCATGCCGTACACGCAGATCACCGAGATCTACCAGGACCCCAAGAACCCGGTCAGAGCGCACCTGCGCAGCGCGCTGTTGCATGAACTGGATGACGAGGCCGTGGAGGAGCTGGTCTCGTTCATCGACCCGTCGACGCCCGGCGGGCCGTTCCCCGGCATCGAGCTACGTCACCTGGGTGGGGCGCTGAACCGGTCGCCCGGCCGCTCGCACGCGGTCAGCACCCAGGGCGCGGCCTTCCACCTGTGGATGCGGATGCCGGCTCCGGCCGAGCAGGCCTCCGACGAGGTGCTGGAACGGCTCCGGCGGTGGGACACCGGCGCCATGCTTCCGGGGTTCCTGTTCGACCACGACTCGGCTCCCGAGCGGGTCAGGCGGGCCTACACCGAGGCGGACTACCGGCGGCTGGCCGCGCTGAAGGCGGAGTACGACCCGAACCACCTTTTCCGTATCAACCACAACATCCCGCCGTTCAGTAACGGTGAACGCGCCCGATCGTCAACGGCGCAGGACATGAGGTAAGGATCGACATCGCCAGGGCGGCGTGGAGCGCAGCGACGCGGAGTTGGCCGATCGTCCCGCGCGGCGGCGAGAAGTGCGCCTCGACGGCCTGGTCGGCCTTGGTGGCCGGCGCGGCCATCACCGCCCGGCGCTGTCGTAGAAGGCGCGGGCGGCGAAGCCGATCCACTCGGGCCGCTCCCAGGTGGACCAGCGGGCGCGGGCTTCCTTGTCGATCACCTCGGCCGCCTCGTCGGCGGAGGCTCCGGCCGCCCGCAGCCGCCCGGCCTCCCCGCGTACGTAGTCGAGGTAGTCGCGCACGTCGCCGAGCAGCCCGGGGCCGGTCACCTCGCCGTGGCCGGGGACGACGACCTCGGCGCCAAGGGCGATCAGCTCGTCGAGCACGCCCATCCAGCGCTCGCCGTCGACGTCCACGTCGTGAGGCGGGAAGTACGGGGCGATCGGGAAGATACGCGTCTCGAACAGGTCGCCGCCGAACAGCACCCGATCGTCGATGACGATGACCTGGTCGGAGCCCGTGTGCGCCGGGCCGACGGCACGCAGGGCCACCTTGCGTCCACCCAGGTCGATCTCGGCCTCGCCCTCGTAGACCAGGTCGGGATCGACGAGCTCGACATCCTCGAGCTCGGCCGCGACGGCCGGGCTCAAACCCTTGAACATGTCGATGTAGGCGGCGCCCTTGCGGTGCAGCTCGGCCCGCTGGGCGGCGTTGTAGACGATCGTGGCGGCACCCTTGAACACCTGCGCCCCGAACCCGTGCTCGGGGTGGAAGTGCGTGACGGTCAGGTACAGGTGCCGCTCACCGGCCAGGCGCCTGGCCCGCTCCAGGACGTAGGCGCCGTTGCGGGGGCCGATGCCGGTGTCGATGACCAGCGCGGCGTGCTCGCCCACGACGATGCCGACGTTCGGGACGAGTTCGACGCGGTTGTCGGGGATGACGTACACGCCGTCGGACACCTCGACCGGCTCCCCCCGCACGATCGGCGGCGGGCTCGTCCGCACATCGGCGACTGTGCTCTTGCCCGCGGTTGGGGTGATGGCGGACGGCGGGGAATCTGGGGCGCACATGAACTCGGCTCCAATCTGAACAGTGTTGAGATCTGCAGCGTACCAGGGATCTGAGCGGTGTTAAGATCAGGGGGTGAGCAAGGGGCGATATCACCACGGCGACCTGCGCAGCGCTTTGCTGGACGCAGCCGAGGCGCTCGTACGCGAGCGCGGGACCGACAACTGGTCGCTGCGGGAGGCCTCGGCGCGGGTCGGCGTCAGCCCCAGCGCCGCCTACCATCACTTCGCCTCACGCGACACGCTGGTCCGAGCCCTGTCCGAACGGACACTCGCCTGGCTCGGAGACCGCCTGAGGCAGGACTGCGAGCGGGCGCCCGGCCGGCGAACCGACCCCCAGCAGCGCCTGATCGCCATCGGCCGCGGGTATGTGAGCTGGACGGTGGAAGACCCGGCCGTCGCCCGGCTCGTCCTGCGCGCCGGCGCCACCGGCCCGGACTCCTCCATTGCCCCCCACCCGCACGACGTGCTCGCCGCGGAGTTCGACCGGCTCGTGGAAGCCGGCGGCCTGCCGGCTCCGGCACGCCCCGGAGCCGAATTCGTGTTCTGGTCGGCGGTTCACGGACTCGCCGTGCTGCTCGCCGACGGGCTGGTCCACATCGACGGCTCACGGGCCGTCGAGCTCCAGGCCGAGCGCGTGGCCCGCGCCGTGCTCAACGGCCTGGCCCAGGAGAAGACCCCTTCGACTGACCGGCCGACGGCCCGTTCCTCCCACACCGAACGCCTGGCCCGCCGCTCCATCCCCGAGATCGATGAAATCCACTGAAAGTACCGAAACCCTCAACCGGGCAGATGGACGCCGGGGCAGCAGTGGGCGCTGCTGCCGCCGCTGCTCCCGGCGGCGGGGAACACCGCGGGCGCGGGGGCAGCCCCGTGGTCGACGACGACAAACGAGCCGCGATCCTGGCCCGCCGCCAGCGCGGAGAATCCGTCCACACCATCGCCGCCGGAGTCGAAATCTCCGTCGGCGTCGTCCATAGACCCCTGGCAGAAGCCCAGCCAGGGGCTCAGCAGGAACAGCACTCCGCCGGGATCCATAACGACATCCCGTGGAGCAACGCTCTGAGGGTGTGGTTCCGGCGTTTGCCGGTGCGGGCCGGTGCTCAGCTCAGGCGGGCTCGCAGAAGGCAGAATTCGTTGCCTTCGGGGTCGGCCAGGACGTGCCAGGGCTCCTCACCGGTCTGGCCGATGTCGGCCGGGCGCGCCCCGAGCTTCAGGAGGCGTTCGAGCTCGGCGTCCTGATCGCGGTCGGTGGCGTTGACGTCGAAGTGCAGCCGCGGCCTGCCCGTCTTGGGCTCGGTAGTGGGGCTGAAGACCAGAGTCGGCTGCAATCCGCCGAACCCTTCCCGTGGTCCGATCTCCACCGCGCCGTCGTCCTCGGTGTCGAGCACGATGAAGTCCAGCACCTCGCACCAGAACGCCGCCAGCCGTTGCGGATCCCGGCACTCGATCACCAGCTCGGAAATGCGACAAGCCATGATCGTCACCCTACAGGGCATCAACCGCACGCAGCCAATCCTTGAACGGCCCAGGGCCGCGACGCAGTGGGCACCCGGGAGCGGCGGGCCGGCCGGCCTTGCCGCGCGGACCTCGATCAGTTGGCCGTGGGAGCGAACAGGACGCGAGGTTCCCCATCAAGCCGGGTGGTAGGGCTTGGTCGGGTCGGGTGAGGTTGAGCGTTCAGTTGCCGAACCTACGGATGATGGGGGTGATGTAAGGCGAGACGATGGCCAGGTCGTCGCCGCAGGCAAGGGCGAAGGGCGTCCAGATCATGAGGCGTGCCGTGAGGGGCACGAGGACCAGTGATCGCCGCCGAGCCGGGCATCATCAAGGCGGCCGTCCACCACCACTTCCGCACTCGTGAGGAGCTGCTCACGGCCGTGGTCGAGCCGCGCTACGCGAGCTGCGTTGGGGTGGAGTGGGAATTGGCCTGGGGTCGCGGGAAACTGCTTGCCGTGCGTAGCTCGTCGTTGATCTCCCTCACATCGTGGTTGCCGCTCGTCCTGCTCCTGCTGGTGGCGCTCGGCGCGCTCATGGCCTGGGCCGGGCGGTTAGGCCATGGCAAAGCCGTGGTGACCGCGTGTCTCAGAGCGGCGCTGCAGCTTGGCGCGGTATCGGTGGTGATCGCCTGGGTCGTGGCCTATTCCATGGCGGTGGCAGCGTTCATCCTGTTGATGTACGGCGTCGCCACGTTCACCGCGGGCCGGCGCATCGCGGGTGGCCGGGAGCTGTGGTGGGCCGGTGTGCCGATCGCCGCGGGCACCGTGCCGGTACTGGCCATCCTGCTGACGAGCGGGACGATCTCCACGGAGGGGATCGTCGTCATCCCCGTCGCGGGGATCCTGCTGGGCGGCTGCCTGACGGCCACGACCCTGGCCGGCCGGCGGGCGATGGACGATCTGGTTCAGCGCAAAGGGGAGGTGGAGGCGGCGCTGGCTCTGGGGTTCACGCCACGCGACGCCGCGCTGGAGATCTGCCGACCCGCGGCGGCTCAAGCGCTGGTGCCTGCCCTGGATCAGACCAGGACCGTGGGGCTGGTCACCCTGCCGGGGGCGTTCGTGGGCATGCTGATCGGCGGGGCTAGCCCGATCGAGGCGGGGATCGTGCAGCTCGTGGTTTTGGTGGCGTTGCTGGCGGGCGAGGCCACGGCGATCCTGGTGACGGTGGAACTGGTCGCCCGCGGGCGTTTCGCCCGTTAGTATGCGAGCGCCTTCGCCTGGTAAGGCCGCAGCCGTGCCGGCCTCGGCTGCAGAGCAGCTCGGGGACGATGGTGGAACGCGTACAGGACCACGAACGCGTCGGCCCCTGACCATCCGTACACCAGCGCGGCCAGGCCCCCGGTGACAACAATGCGAACCCGAGCACATCGAGTCGCAGACCCCGCGGGGCGCTCACGTCAGCCGGTCACGGAGTAGCACCCGCCGCCTGAGCCGTTCATGACCTGCGCCGTTGCCGGGAACAGCGGCGACGGCAGGTCATCGGGCGCGAACCAGCGCCACGAGCGGAACACCTGCGGCTCCGTCAGCTCAGGCGCGGGCTGCGTCGCCCCCAACTCCATGGTCACCGCCGCCGTCACCCGCACCACTCCCCCGCAATGGTCCAGCACGACGGCGGTGACCTGGGGCGACCCCACGTCGCGGATGCCGGTCTCCTCGCATAGCTCGCTCACGGCGGCCGCCTCGAAAGCTCGCGACCCGGCTTACCTGTCAAAGATCAGAACCAGCCGGAATTTCCGTCGAATATGGCCCTGAGCTGCTGTTACGTAGGGGTTGGCGGCAGGCCATCGCCGCCCCGGCCACACGCGTCGGCTTCGGAGACGACGTCAAGCTCTCCACGCCATCCGCTCTCTCTGGCGAGCACCCCCGACACTGGCAGACGATCTCGAGGTCGCAAACCCCGACAGGCCAGCCCCAGTGACCAGTCAATTCAGGTTGGCAACCCCTCATTGTGCGAGTCCCTCCTGTGTGGGTGTGCCCTTCACAGTGCTCGCGGCGACATCCGTCACGCGGGTTCGGTGCGGCCCCCGCCGCCCCGGTGGGGCGGAGGGGCCGTGACCTGCTGGGAACCGATCTATCCGAGCACCGGGTAGTTCGCGGAACACGTTGTGCGGGTCACGGGCCCGCTTGATCTCCCGCAGCCGCGCGAGCGCGCTGCTGGAGAAGGACTTCGCCGCCGTGTCACCGGGGGACAGCAGGGTGTACGGCTTGCGGCCGCTGATGTAGGCCTCCAGGTCGGCCACGGCCTCGGCCTGCTTGGCGCGCGTCGCGTCGGCCGCGTGCGGCAGGCCGAGACCCAGCAGGCCGAGCAGGTACGGCTCAGCCACCGCGCCGCTGGCACCGGCCCCGACGCCCGGCTCGGCGAGCGCCCCGCCCAGGTGCCTGATCTGCACGTTGATGAGCGGTTCGACCGGCTTGGTCAGCAGGAGCTCCACCGCGTCCGCGTCCAGGCCGGTGCCTGCTCGGCATCACCGTCGTGGCTGCTGACCTGCCCGAGGCCTGGCGACTGTGGGAGGCCATCAACGACTGGTGGGACGAGATCGAGACCTTCATCGAAACCCGGGTCACCAACGCCCGTACCGAGGCCGCGAACACCGCGATCAAGCACATCAAGCGCACCGGACGCGGGTACCGCAACCACCGGCACTACCAGGCCCGTATCCTGCTACGCAGCCACCGGCAGACACACCGCCAGCGCACACGCTTGAATCAGCAGGCCACCACGGCCAACTGCGGATGAGTCGGAAAGGAGGAGGCGCTTCATGAGTGAAGCGTTCTACTCGCACGCGAGGCTGTACGACCTCATGTTCCCGGGCGGCGGGCCCGCAGTCGACTTCTACCGGGGCGACGCCAATCGGCAAGGCGGGCGCGTATTGGAACTCGGATGCGGCACCGGGCATAAGCTGATCCCCATCGCGTCCGACGGGCATCCGTGCGTCGGCCTGGACTTCTCGTCAGACATGCTGGCTGAGGCTCAGCGTAAGGCGAACGAGCGCGGTGTGGCGGTGGAATGGATGCAGGGCGACATGCGGGCCTTCGATCTGGGCCGCACATTCGACTTCGTGTTCATCACAGCCAATTCCCTGCTGCATCTGCATGAGGCTGAGGATCTGGTGAGCTGCTTCCGGTCGGTTCGAAGGCACCTGGCACCTGGAGCACGGTTCGTCTTCGATGTATTCAACCCGAGCGTGCGCCTCCTTGCCGAAGCCGATGGCGTGCGGCGCACCCGGGAGTCGTTGTCGTTCATGGATCCTGGCCGTGGCAACGTTAGCGTCGATGTCGCTGAGATCTACGATGCGCCCGCGCAAGTTACACGCGGGACGTGGTACCTCTCGACTGACTCCGAGCCCGACTTCGTCGTCGCACCGCTCGAAATAAGGAGCATCTTCCCGCAGGAGCTGCCGCTGCTCGTCTCGCTCGGCGGCCTTCGGCTCGTCGAGCGCTTCGGCGACTGGTCCGGCCGGCCATTTGCCGTGGATACGCCGCTTCAACTCTGCATCTGCGAGTCCGCGTGATTGACGGCGAGAGCACCGTCTCGGTCAAGCAAAATTCGCCCTGGCGAACGACACGCATCCCGCACCGAGACAGGCACTTCTACAGCCCGCGTCGTACCGACAGAATCACCGCTCGTGCGAAATCGTCAACGGCCAAGTCCCGCGGCGTGGTGTACGGCGGTTGATCCTTCATCGTGTGCTGGTTAGGCGCTGATCGCGCCGGCGGTGTCACTGGTGATGGCCTCCGCGCTCTGCTCGGTGGTGTTGATCAGCGTCATGCGGCTGCGGGCCAGGACGTCGACGCCGAGGTAGCGGCGGCCCTCGGCCTGGCCCGTATCCTGCTACGCAGCCCACCGGCAGACACGCCGACGGCGCACACCCTTGTATCAGCAGGCCACCACGGCCAACTGCGGATAGCCATCAGACCCCTTCCCTGCACCACCGCAGTCCAGCCGGGAGGACGTCTGCTACCCGCGCTGACCGCGCCCGTCCGTCGGAGTGGAGCACGGTTAATGGACGCCGGGGGCGATTCCGCCGATCCTTGCGACGAAAGCGGTGCGGACCGCCGGATGCGACATGCTCTCTCACCACGACCTTCACCACTTCCGAGATTGACCCCATCGGGATGGGTGGCGATTCAGCCGGTGACCTTGCGGAGGGAAGGCGCTGGCGGGGCGACAGGGCGTGGCGCGGGCATCCGGCGCGGGCAGTCGCTGGGAACGGCATAGCTGCCGCGGTAATCGACGTTCCGTGGCTTTTCCGATCGGATCGGCCGGCCACCGATGAATTCGGCGAACGGGGCAGGTCTACCCCTACACACTGCAAGCTGCGCACCTGATCAGTGAGGGACCATGAGCACAAACGCACTACCGCCGGTCGTCGACGCCGACACCTGGCAGCGTCAGCTCGAAGCACTGCGTGCCCGGGAGAAGGCCGCGACCCGGGAACTCGACGCCATCGCCGCCCAGCGCCGCCGCCTGCCAATGGTGAGGATGCCGGACTACACCCTCGAGGGCGAGGACGGACCGGTTCGACTGGCGGACGTCTTCGAAGGCAGGAGACAGCTGATCGTCTACAACCACATGTGGTTCCCGGGCAAGGAATGGCAGTGCCCGGGCTGCACGGGGTTCACCTCGCAGTTCACCCGGCTGGAGTTCCTGGACAACTACGATGCCCGGTTCGTCATCGTCACGCAGGGCCCGATCGACGAGGCACTCGCCTACAAGCGGCGGGTCGGGAACAAGATGCCCTGGTATTCCACCGCGAACAGCCCGTTCGGCACCGACGTCGGCGCACCGCCCGGCGAAGGCTTCGCCGTCAACGTGTTCCTGCGCGATGGCGACACCGTGTATCGCACCTGGCACACCAACGGCCGGGGCACCGAGCAGCTCAGCCACACCTTCGCGCTGATCGACCTGCTCCCGTACGGGCGGCAGGAGGAGTGGCAAGACTCGCCCGACGGCTGGCCGCAGTCGCCCACCTACAGCCGGTGGGCCACTGCCAAGGACATCGCCGCGCTCTACGGCCCGGATAACGCTTAGAGAGTGTCTTCGAACCTCTAGGCGATCTTGGGCATAGTCACCCACCAAGGCAACACGAGGATGCGGTTACGCGTACTGTCGAGGTCGTCATAGGGAGGGCCGCCTCCGTCCCGGACCTGCGTACGTTGTCGCCCACACGAAAGAGGACAAGACCGGCCTTGTCCTCTCAGGCGATACTTATGACCGTGACGCCGATACCCCAGATCGTCGTCACATCAAACGTCGTCTAACACTTGATCAGAGCCGTGCCGCCTGGGAAGGTTCGCAGCAGGATCAGCGCCGCGGCGTATGCCACGCCGTATTGTGTGGGGAGCCAGCCGCCTCCGATCATGGCGACGGCGAGGCTGATCGCCGAAACCGCGGCGAGTATCAGCGCGCTGACGGTCCGCTCCTGCGCGATTTGCGCTGCCACTCCGGCCGCCGCCAGGGTGCCCGAGGCGGCGAGGAGATCAGCTACCAGCCACGCGTCGAGAAGCCCCACCCGCGCCAGTAGGTCGAGCAGTGGCAACGGGAGCCACGGCGTCCAGATCCAGCTAAGCCCGCCGGCCAGGTTGGCGGCCGAGGGGAGCGCCAGCAGTAGCGACGCCGCAGCCAGCACCCACCGGCGTCGGCGACCACCGCTCAGATCCTTGCCCCAGGCCGATCGGTGACCCCAATGTCCAGACGGGAAGCGAGTGTCATGATCGTCCCCTTCTTGATCGTGTAGGAGTGCCCCTTGTGGATGATCTTCCGGCCCTCTTCCATGCGGACGCCCGGTTCTGGAGCGGTGTAGTCCGCGCTGGCGACCGCACGCTCGCCCAGGTAGGTGTAGGTGGAGCGGTCGAGCAGCAGTTCATGGCTCACCCAACCGTCTTCGACACGAGCCACCGCCACCGCCGGGCGCCCATCGACGTCGACCGCGTCCGGGGCCACCGTCACCCCGGGGATCTTGGCCATGGTCCGGTAGACGGCCGCCTCCTGTGCCGGAGGCACGAGGTTTTGGGCGAGCAATGAGCCAAGCAGCAAGTAGGCCCAGTTGTGCCGGTCCTCCTCGGAATTGTGCAGATCGCCCATATTTGCGTACATCCACGCCAGCAGCGCATCGGGATCCGTGGGGAGTGCCGCCACCGTGGCATAGTCCACTGGAGGCATGCCGCCGCCGGTCGGCGAGCGAACCAGTTTGCCGTCCTCGAAGAGGGCTACCTCTTTGCCGTCGGCCCGGGTCCATGACCGGTCCACGTGGGTCTCCAGCGGCGTTCGCGGGGTTTGCACCTCGCCCGGGGCGGGCTTCCCGACGCCCTGCACGCGCGTCTCGATGTAGACCCACTGGTCTGGCCGGGGGGCGGTGAACTTTCGGTGCAGGGCAGCCTGCGCCGCGCTGTGCAGGACCGTCTGCGCGTTGGCGGCGGGGATAGACAGGCCAGGAACGAGATGGCGGGGGGCGTCGTTTCCGTCGTCTCCATCGGGGTTTCCCATGACGAGCGCGCCCGCGGTGATCGCGGCGGCAAGTGCGCTGGCGGTAATCATGCGTATGCTCACGCGAGGAGGCCGGAACCGGTGTGCGGACCTGCTGCCGGTCGCGGTCGTGGCGGTCACGCCCAGCAGGAGGCGCCGGACACCGTGGGGACGGGCAGGGCGCGTTTCGGGGGCGGCTGTGGTGGGATCCTCGGCGGTGATCAAAGTCAGTAGCGTTTGTGCCTCCGCGTCGGAGGGGTGGCCTCCCGGCTGGCCGGGTGTGACCCGGGCCAGTGCTCTGGTCATGGCGTCGATCTTGTCGGTGTTCTTCACAGCGGCCTCTCCGCCGGCGCAAGCCGGCTTTCCGGCGTTGAATGCATGCCCGCTTGGGCCAGGGCGCGGGAAAAGCGCCGACGGGCGCGGTGGAGCCTGACGCGTACGACGTTGCGCGACAGGCCCAGCGCCGTGGCGAGCTCCTTGTGGTCTAGTACTCCAGTGACACTTCGCGATCATGGTGCGGATCTGCGCTGGTAGTGGCAATGCCGGGCTGTGGCCTGGTGGCGGCGGCGCCAGTCTGACCAGCGCAGGATGTCCGTGATCGTGTGAGTTGTGCC
>NZ_VCKY01000199.1 GCF_005889735.1 Nonomuraea turkmeniaca | reverse complement strand
CACCCCGACCGCCACCCCGACAGTGAGCTCTCCGCCGAGTCCCACTCCCACCGCCGTACCCACCTCCACCGCGGCCCCAGAGCCGCAGACCACTTTCGACCCCAAGCCGACCGCCGAGCCGCAGTCCCTCACCACAGCGCGAGCCGCAGCCGTCTCCGCCGACCCGATCGGCGAGCAGTCCGTCGCGGGTGACCGCTTCGGCCAGAGCGTCCGGGTACTGGACGTCACCGGCGACGGCAAGGCGGAGGTCATCGCGGGCGCCCCAGGCAAGAACGGCGGCGCGGGCATGCTCGTCGTGCTACGCGGATCGCCTTCCGGCATCTCCGACAGCGGCACCCAGGTGTTCCATCCAAGCCAGTTCGGCATCAGCTCGCCGCAGACCGCCTTCGGCAGGATCCTTCACCGCTGACAACCGGCTTGAGCGGGCGGCGCGATCTGCGACCGCCCGCCCGCGCGGTCAGCACGGCAGCGCACCGGTTGGCGGTACTGGCGATGCGGCGCGCTCCGTTCACGTCCAAGGGCGGCAGGGGATGCCGCCGCAGCGGTAGCCCCCGTGAACGCCCGGATTTCGTGATCTTGTCGTGAGACAGGTGAGGCGCTGAGAGCGATTCTCAGCGCCTCACCTTGCGAGCGACACTCTAGCCATCAGGCCAGGTCAGTTAGGCCGCGAGCGGCCACCATGATGAGCATTCCGCGCGTGCTGGCGGTTGGCGGAAGCGCAAGCACACGAAGATCATCCTTCCTGGTCACGCCCGAGCGGGAACGGCGGTCACGGCTCCAGAGGCTTCCTCAGGCCGTGCGCGCCTTCTGCCAGGACGGTCGGTTTGGCGTTGGAGCCCTGCGCGAACTCGGACTGGACGGCCTGCGACACTTTCAAGCCGCCCGCGAGCGTCAGCGCGGCGGCCAGCAGCATGCCCAGCGACAGCGCCAAGGCGGAGAAGCGAGGACGGGCCAGAGATCTTCGCATGGGGTACCCCCAGGACCGAATCGACTTACCGGAACAACCGGTATTCGTCGCCCAGCCCCGAGTGGATGAACTTTCAACCTCAGGCGGAAGAATGCCCCCATCGTTCGGGCACAGGTCGAAACCGTCCCAGACGTTCAGCGGCGGGCACGGCGAGATCAGCGACGCGATCCGCTTCAGCCGCTCGGCCTCGGTGAGAGCCATCAGGCACCACCGCCCTCGATGCGGTCGTCCATCAGGTTCGGGTTGGCGAAGGGCACTCCAGCGTGCTCGTGCTCGCTGAAAAACACCTCGCGCTCGCACTGGATCACCCACAGGGGCGGCTCTGGCCAGGTGCGGTTGTGGCGCTTGAGCGGCTCGACCACCTTGTGCGTGTGCCAGTCGATGGCCAGCGTCCCGGCCCACGCCTCGGCGCGGTCGTGTAGACGATCCGGTGGCCGGGCTTCACCTCGGGCGCAGCCACGTAGGTGTATTCGTGGCGAGTGCAGATGACGGTCATCGGGCTTCACCGCCCGCCTCGTCTTCGCCCGCGAGGTAGACCCGGCCGGCGGACTCCACCTGCACCCGGCCCGCCAGCATCGCCAGCAACTGGGGCATGGACATCTCCAGATCGGTGGCGGCGCGCTCCAGGTTGTCGAGCTGGTCCTGCGTGAGGGGCAGGTCCACGTTGAGGAAGACGGGCTCCTCGGCCTCCGGCGCGTGTCCCCATTCGCTCATCGGGCCTCACCGCCCGCAGGCGTCGTCGCACGCTGTACGTGGGGGCACCAGGCGCCGTCGTGGTCCTCGCCCCTGCCGCCGACCTCGATGTAGTCCAGGCCGAAGCCGCATTCGCCGCCCAGGCAGGCGTCGTGTCCGGTCCAACCGGCCTGGACCGCCGCGGCCTGGGCCGCCGCGAGTTCCGTGGTCTCCTCGACCACGTCCGCGTACGCATCGACGCGGCCGCATGGGTTGGTCCAGATGTCGGTCGAGTAGTGCGCGCCGTCGTCGCACTGGTTGAGGTTCCTCGGCTCGCCCCGCAGTTCACCGCACACGGGGCAGTACGCGGAGATCGTCACCGTGCGGACGATCGGATTGATGGGTCCGGACTCCCACGGGGATTCGGCGAAGCGGTCGCGGACTCGGAAATAGATCAACCTGGAGCCCGCCGCGTTGCGGCGGGCTCCGCTATGTTCGGAGTGGCGCGTCGCAGGCACGTTCAACGCTCAGATGGACGACATCTCGTGATCGGAGACGGGCACTATGAACACCCTCACAAGCCTGCTCTTCGTTCCTGCCGCTGCGCTGCTGACCACGTCGGCGTTCTGGGTGGCACCGCTGCGAGCGCACGCCGACAGCGCCTACGGGTGCCTTTATCCGTACGCGTGCATCTATCGTGACCCGGGTTTGCGTGGTGGGATCGTCGCGCGGTTCCAGGTGGTGACGAGTGGCTGGCAGTCGGTGACCGCGCGCGGGTTCAGCGCCTACAACACCCGAAACGACGATATCGTCTACCTCTTCACCAGAACCGAGAACCACTGGTCCGAGGTCTGCATGGGGCCGAACGCATGGGGAGAGGTCGGGCCGACACCGATCCAGGGGATTCGGATCGATTCGAGGAGCTCTTGCTGACCTGGGCCTCTCGCCGACCAGTGCTCAGCGGCCTGGTCCAGCATCTCCCCCGCCTTTTCGGCGGCCAACTGCGCGGGCGTCACTCCGATGCTCCGGTCTTGGCGCGATGGGGGCGGTGGTTGCTGCCGCGGTCCCGCAGCACGGCGCCCGCCTCCTCCAGCAGCGCGTGAGTGAACCCGTACGACTGGCCGATCGACGCGGCCAGGACGCGGATGGATTCGCCCGACCGGTAGCGGCCGGCGACGAGCTGGGCGAGCTGGGCTCGTTCGGCGCCGATGATGCGGACGCGGGATCGGATCTCCACGAAGGTGACTCCTTCTGCATGCGCGAGGGTGGGCGGCGGTGGGACGAGTCGGGGCATGAGCGACATCGACGTGCCGCGCACAACCGTGGTGCCGTGGGAGACCGTGACCGACACGGCCGACCGCCCGGCGTGGACGGCAGGCCAGCTCCGTGCGGCCATAGCGCACCTGGCCGACGACCCGATCGTGGTCGAGGTCGAGCTGGGCGAGCCGACCACCTACGAGGACCAGATCATCGTTGGCGCCGGACGCGGTGAGCTCGATTGGGGCGACGGGTACGGCTTGGAGCCAGACCCCATCGTCGCCCTCTATTGCGCGCGGCATGGCCACCTGCGTGTCCGCCCGAACCGTCCTCGGCTCAACCGGGGCGAGTAGCGGTCACGCCGCCGCGGCGGCGCGGCGGGCGGCGCGTAGCTCGTCGCGGTCTTCCGCCGTGCGGGGTACGGGGTGGCTGGCCCAGATGCACCACTCGATGGTGGCGAGGTCGTCGTAGTCGTACACGGTCTCCCGCCCGGCCCGGCCGAGCGTCCGCGCGCGGTAGTGGGACGCCCATTTGCGGATGGTGCACGGCGTCACGCTCCAGCCGGCGGGCGGCCTCGCGGGCGGTCACGGGTGCTGGCGCGACGGATCGCGGGGTCACGTTCACCCCCGCTTCTGATGCATTGGTCCCGGAATGATCGACGCGCTGAAATCGCCGTAGACGCGCAAACAGCGTCCGGCGAATGGGAGAGGGTGGGGGCGGCACACGCACCGGCAGAAACGCGTCCAGTCTCGCGTCCCGCGTACGCCCAGCTCAAAGGGGGTCCGGCTAGGCATGGGGTGCCGCCCGCCGGAAGTGTGACACACATGATCGCGTGGGCGCAACCGCTGGCGATACCGCCAACAACCCAGTTTCGGTGAACGTGTGCGGAACCGCCAACGAGGACGGCATCCTGTGAGGGACGCACAGTCTTCCTCGCGAAAGGGCAGACCATGACCGAGTACGCCAACGACCACGACCTGGTGGACGAGACCGTCACCGCCGACCCCGAGGCGGCGGCCACGCTGTCCGACGACGTCAAGACGCTGATCACGAATATGATCGACGCTGATCCCTCCCTCGCTGCGGTCGGCATCAGCGAGCGGCTGGCCACCCTGCACGAGCACGAGGTGTCGCCCAGGGCCGTGGAGGCGGTCCTCCAGACCCATCCGCTGGTGATCCATTCCACCGAGCAGTCCGTCGAGTAGCCAGGTAGACCCGAACCCCCTGGGGGAGATGGGGCCCGCCGCACAGCCGCGCGGCGGGCCTTATTCATGCCCAGGTCAGGCGTGGATGTGCTCGGCGACCTTCGCCTGGAACGCTCTGACCAGCAATTAGCAGCCAAGCGGATGCCTTAGTCCATGCTAAGTGCAAGATTTTTTTAGAGGGCTCACGAGTCACGAGAACGCCCGCGATCACCGCAAGCAGACCGAAGAGGACCTGATGCAGCTCCGCAACCTCCGCGAAATTCGACGCAACGCTGAACGCCACCCCGCTTCCCGCAAGCAGGGCGAGCCTACGCCTACCAGGCTGAGGGGCCCGACCCTTGCGGCGGCGCCGCGTACGTCATCCCATAACCACCAGGGTACGCGCCTCCCCACTGCACGCGCGCTCCTCCACTCGCCTGTGCGGAACTGCGAACGATCTCACGCCCGCGCCTCCTGGGTGACCGCCTCCATCGCCTCCGCCTCGCTGACGTGATGGCCGCAGAGACGCGCGAACGGCATAGGCCCACGACCTTCCTCCGTGCCGCTCAGGCTTCGCCGTCGTCCTTCCGCCCCCTCAAGGCGAAGCCCAAGGCCACGCCCAGGGTGACACCCAGGGAAACCCCGACGGCGAGGTTGTTCAAGACGATCCCAAAGACGGGACCGAAGATCAAGCCGAGACTGACCCCGCAGAAGAACCTGGCGTCCGGAGACATCTTCTTACTCGCCATCGCATCTCTCCCGGGGGACGTGGGCGAATGCCGCTCACCAAACCCTATGCTCCGGCCTCCTCCGTGACCCGGTCCATCGCCTCCTGCTCGCTGACGTGGTGGCCGCAGTTCTCGCACACGTAGTAGCCGGCCCGCGGCGGCCACTCCAGGCGCCGCAGCCCACAACCCGGACAGCGCGCGAGCGTCGCGCCGGGCTCGTCGTCCACCAGGCGCCGCAACCGCGACTCCCACGCGAGCGCCCAATCGACGACGCCGAGCTCCACCGGCCGGTCCTCGTCCTCCACGCTGGAGACGACGGCGAGCCCGTCCAGGCCGAGCACCGCGTCCAGCTTGTCCACCAGCCACGACACCGACCGCGACCGCACCACCCCCGACCGGCTGCCCGGCACCAGATCCGCCAACTCCAGCCGCTCCCCCACATCCCTGCGCAGCCGGAGCAGCTCCCCCGTCAACGTGTGCACCACATCGCCCTCCCCCGACAACGAGCCGTGCGGCCGAGTCCCCTTCACGCGCGACCAACGGGTCTGCGCCCTCACCACACCCGGCCGAGCCGCCCAGCTGGCCGTCAACTCATCCACCACCAACAGCGCACGACGCATCGTGGCCGCACACCGCCCGCAATGCAGCGGCTGCTGCTCTGGAGGGAGCGGGTCGCCTGGCCTGAGGCGGCCGGAGGTGATGGCGTCGCGCAGGTCCTCAACGAGGCGGCGAGACGGCGGCACCGGCGCGCTCGCCTTGCCGACCGCGGTCACGTACGTGCCCTTCGCGTGCACCGTCTGGACCAGGCCCCGCTCACGCAGCAGGTCGATGGCGGCCCGCACGGTCGTACGGCCCACCTTGTGCCGGGCGCCGAGTTCGAGCTCGGACGGCAGCCGGTCTCCTGGCTTCAGCACGCCCGCGTCGATGTCGGCCGCGATAGCGTCGGCGACCTGCGGGAACTTCGCCATCATAGCGTGTGACGCCTCTGCGCATGGCTGTACTGGTCGGAGATGGCTTGATCGATCTCCTTTGGGCCTACCTCTTGGCACACCTTTGCATAGGTGCAGCGGCGTTCTCAGCGCCTCAAAGAAACGGATATAACGGACACGACTTTGTCGCGAGACACGCGCAGGACTACGGTGGAGATCACCCCAGCCCGACCACCGCCACACACCACCCGGGAGCGCCACGTGGCCCGCCGACGAACCACCGACCCACGCCAGGTCACCTTCCAACCCCCAGGGGAGAGCAGCAAACACTCGTTGGCGCAACCGCGAACACGCCCCACCCGCACCAAAGCCGTCAAGTGGACCGACCTCATCAACACAGGCACCCGCCTCGACGAGGACACCATCGACCGCATGAACGACGCCATCGGCCGCACCGGCTTGGGCCTCCAAGGCGTCTGGGAAGCCGCAATCAACTGGTACTGCGACCAGCTCGGCATCCCCACCAAGATGCCACCCGACAGCGACAAGAACATCCCCCGCCCCACAGCGCCCGCGGCCGACCCCGACTCGCTCACGCTCATCACCGCCCGCATCACCCCGAACACCCGCTACCGGCTCGTGGCCGGCTGCCACCAGGAGGAGCAGGGCGGGCAGGAGTTCATCCCGACCGCGCTGAACGCGTGGTTCGACCACCTCGACGAGACCGGCCAGTCCTGAATCATCAGTGCTCGCGATTCGCTCGCCAGGCCCGTTCGACGTCGGCGACCAGCTCGGCCACAGCCACCGCCCGCGTGCGCCGCAGCGTGGTGGCCCCGCTCGATCGTCGTCCCGCTGCGGCGCCGGGCCGACCAGCCGCTGCGGGCCGGGCTCACGGTGCCGAGCAGGTCCCCAGCGACCAGCACGAGGTAGCGGCCGTCTTCCAGCCCGGTCGGCACCACCTGCACAGCGGCCAGCTGCTCGTCGGTGTACCAGGAGCGGCGGCGCAGCGGGTCGCCGCCATCTCGTGCTTCGCTCACTGGCCCGTCTCGGCCTGGAGTCCACCTCGACGGCGAGGTGCCCGATCGCGTTGTGGTAGCGGTTGGCCTTGTCGTACGCCATGTCGAGCAGGCTCTGGAGTTCACCGACGTGCACAATGGCCGCCCCGCGGTGTACCTCCGGGTCTTGCGGGTCACCCTGAGCCGCACGCTCGGCGGGTGTGCCGATCCGGTGCTCGTCGGTTATGGCCTGGACGTGCATCCACAAGCCATCGGTTCGGGTGACCCGAACCCACCCGGCCGTATCCAGGGCGTGCAGGCGGCGCCGCGCGGTGCTGGCCGAGCAGCCCAGCCACTCCCCCAGCTTGGCGAGCGTCAGGTCGTGCCCTTCAGGGTCGAGCCGGTCGCACAGCACGGCATACACGCGCCATGTCTCCGGGCACACCTGATCGTCGGCGCGGCCGGTTCCGGCGTGGACGCGGGCGAGGCTCCAGGCGGGTACCTCGGCGTACGGCCGGCCGTTTCCTGCGGCCTGCCGAGTGCGAGGTGCAGCGCCGACCGGTTGCGGCCACGGACCTGACGGACGAGGAACGGGCCGCCGTCGTCTGCGAGGAGTTCAGCGCGGGCGCGATCAAGGGTGCGTTCGCTGACGCCGAGCTGGGCGGCGACCCAGCAGCGGCGTGCGCGAGCGGGCAGCCGGCCGCCGAGGATGTCCGGGGTCTGGAGCCCTTCGTACAGGCACCACGCGGCCACGGCGAGCCCGCAGTGCTTCATGCTGTAGACAGGGCGCGAGGCACCTGGTAGAAGTTGGCGCTCATCGCGACGTGGGCACGGAAAGGATGGCCGCGGACGGCAAGATCATTCCGCGTGGGTTCCGCAAACAGCGGCACCCACTGGCCATGACTGGCACACAGTGGCACACGCCGAATGCGGACGGGTTGCCGTTACCGCAGGCCAGGCGCAAAATCTGGCTGGTGGAAAGTGGCCCCAGCAGGATTCGAACCTGCAACGGACCCGGCTTCGTAGGCCGGCGCTCTCTCCATTGAGCTATAGGGCCGAAGTACCCCGTACCGGACTCGAACCGGCGATTTCCCGGGTGAAAGCCGGGCGTCCTGACCGCTAGACCAACGGGGCGCGCATTCGTACGTCCGGCGGGATTCGAACCCGCACCGTCCGGCTCCTTAGACCGGTGCCTCTGCCATTGGGCCACGGACGCATGTGTTTTCCAGCGTGGACCGACGGGATCTCGAAACCCGAACTCCTGCTTGCAAGGCAGGTGTGATGCCTTTTCACCATCAGCCCGAAGAAAAAAGAAAAGCCGCCTGGGTGTGTCCCCGGCGGCTTTGGGATCCTTCTCCGTGAGGGATTATCCCGAGGCCGGCCCGGCGAGTGCGCGACCGGACACCGCGGCTCGGCGGTGGAGACGCCGTTCCTGCTCGCGTGCGACGGCTGCGTAGCGCATGACCTGACCTTTCCTGACGTTCCGGTGTTCGACGTGAACCACGGTAGCCGGGAGCGTTCCGCGAATGCCACTTGTTTATTGTCGGCCCGGTTCCTTGCGCGTCGTGGCACCGTGCCGTTAGCCGGGCTTTGCCCACCTCGCCAGGAGCGCTCCGGACCCACAGGGTTATATTTGAATATTGGGAGCAAACCATCGTCATCGGGGGTTGCGATGGTTGGAGACCTGCCGCGACGGCTTGTCGCGGAAGCCATCGGAACGATGTTGCTCGTCCTGTTCGGCGCCGGCTCGGTCGTGGCGGCGCTCGTCTTCGGCAACGGTCAGCTGAACTATGCCGGGCTCGGCTTCATCGCGCTGTCGTTCGCCGTGATCGTCGCGATCGTCATCTACGCATTCGGCACCACCTCGGGGGCCCACATCAATCCCGCTGTCACCATCGCCCTCGCCACGGGGCGCCGATTTCCGTGGCGAGAGGTGCCGTCCTACATCGCCGCCCAGCTCGCCGGCGCGTTCGCCGGCGGGCTGCTCATCGTGGGCGGATTCGGCCGGCGCGCGATCGATCCGGGCGGGGTCGGGCTGACCCGGCTCGGTGAAGGCGTGAACTACGCGCAGGGCATCCTGCTCGAGGCGCTCGGCACGTTCCTGTTGCTGCTCACGATCATGGCGATGGCGGTCGACCGCCGGGCTCCGCCCGGCTGGGCAGGGCTGATGATCGGACTGGCGGTGGCGGGCGAGATCTTCGTGCTCGGCCCGTCGACGAACGGCTCGGTCAACCCGGCCCGGACGTTCGGCCCTTATCTGGCGAACAGCCTGTTCGGCGGCGACACGCCATGGACGCAGATCGGCGTCTACATCGCGGGGCCGCTCATCGGCGCGGTGCTGGCGGTCGTCGTGTACGACGTGGTCGTCCAGCCCGCCCGTGGGCTGCCGGAGCCGGAGATCCCGGCCGCCGGTGAGCCGCAGGACGAGGCCGTCCGGGAGGAGCTCGCGGGCCGGGTTCCGGGAGCCCGCGCGCCGCAGGACGACCAGATCAGGGACCGTGTGACGCACGGCCGCCGACGCTGGCGTCCCGGCGGGAGGAGGTGATCCAGGAGCTCGTGAACGACCTTATGTCCATCACATCCGAGCGAGGGAGCGATCACCATGCCTGGCAACAGAGGAGTCATGTACGAAGGCCCAGGCACGGTCGAGGTACACGAGACCGACTATCCCGGATTCGAGCTCAAGGACGGCCCCGGGGTGAACCCGGCCAACGTCGGCCGCAAACTGCCGCACGCCGCGATACTCAAGACGGTCGCGACGAACATCTGCGGCAGCGACCAGCACATGGTCCGCGGCCGCACCACGGCGCCCCAAGGCCTCGTCCTCGGTCATGAGATCACCGGTGAGGTCGTCGAGACCGGTCCCGATGTGGAGTACATCAAGACCGGCGACCTGGTGTCCGTGCCGTTCAACATCGCCTGCGGCCGCTGCCGCAACTGCAAGGAGGGCAAGACCGGAGTCTGCGAGAACGTCAACCCGGACCGGCCGGGCTCGGCGTACGGCTATGTCGACATGGGCGGCTGGGTCGGCGGGCAGGCCGACTACGTGCTGGTCCCCTACGCCGACTGGAACCTGCTCAAGTTCCCCGACAAGGACCGGGCAATGGAGAAGATCCTCGACCTGGCCATGCTCGCGGACATCTTCCCGACCGGGTTCCACGGCTGTGTGAGCGCGGGGGTGAAGCCGGGCTCGACCGTCTACATCGCCGGCGCCGGCCCGGTCGGGCTGGCCGCGGCCGCCTCGGCGCTCCTGCTGGGGGCCGCCGTGGTCATCGTCGCGGACCTGAACAAGGAGCGTCTCGATCAGGCGCACAGCTTCGGCTGCGAGACCATCAACGTCGCCTTTGGCGAGCCGAAGGAGCAGATCCTGCACATCATCGGCGAACCGGAGGTGGACTGCGCCATCGACGCGGTCGGCTTCGAGGCGCGCGGTCACGGCAACGAGTCGGAGGTGGAGCGTCCCGCCACCGTGCTCAACTCGCTCATGGACGTCACCAGGGCGGGTGGCGCGCTCGGCATCCCCGGCCTGTACGTGACGGGTGACCCGGGTGCGGCGGACGAGGCCGCCAAGCAAGGGTCGCTGTCCATCCGGATCGGTCTCGGCTGGGCGAAGTCGCACAGCTTCGTCACCGGTCAGTGCCCCGTCATGCGCTACAACCGCCAGCTCATGATGGCGATCCTGCACGATCGGGTGCAGATCGCGAAGGCGGTCAACGCCACCCCGATCCCGCTGGACCAGGCGCCGCGGGGATACCACGAGTTCGACGAGGGGGCCGCACGCAAGTACGTGCTCGATCCGCACGGCATGCTCAGCAGAACGTCCTGACCCGCTCCGGAGGCCGCCGAAGATCCGGCGGCCTTCGCGTACCCCCCGGGCCGAACAAAGACGGAACGTATCGTCTCGTCATGGTGCTAGGATGTCCGGCATGCCCAAGCAGCCCGATCCCGCCCGCCGCAGCGAGCGATCCCGGCAGGCCATCCTCGACGCCGCCCGCGAGCTGGTCTCCGAGGTGGGATACGCCAAGCTGACGATCGAGGCCATCGCCGCGCGGGCCGGCGTGGGCAAGCAGACGATCTACCGATGGTGGCCCTCCAAAGGGGCGGTGGTCTTCGACTCCATCCTGGCGCTGAGCGAGCCGAGCGCGGACAGCGGCATGGCGCTGCCCGACACGGGCGACATCGAGGCCGATCTCAAGATCGTGATGCGGGCGACGGTGGCCGAGTTCGCCGATCCGGCGTTCGAGGCGCCGATCCGGGCGCTCACCACGGAGATCATCAACGATCCCGGCCTCGCCGCCCAGTACCAGGAGAAGTTGTCGGGCCCCGTCGACGAGGCCAAGAAGGCCCGGCTGCGCAGCGCGCAGCGGGCCGGGCAGATCGCCGCGGACGCCGACCTCGACCTGGCACTGGAACTGCTGTACGCGCCCCTCTTCCAACGCTGGCTGCTCCGCTCCGGCCCATTGACCCCCGAGTACGCCGACACGCTCGTCGACCTGTTCCTCAAGGCCATCCGACCCCCGCTTTCACATTGATGTGACAGCAGGGAATCGATCGCTAGCTCGGTGCAGGAAGCCTATTACCGCGTCCTGGCCCGTACTACGATCAGCGCATGGTCGCGAGGCGTGTGCTGACATTTCTCGATTCGCGGTTACTTTTGCTGGCGCTGATGGCCGGTTATCTCGTGGTGGCGATAATGAGCCATGGTGTTCCCCTGCCGAGAGGATTGGAGCCCCTTCTCGCATTCATGCCGTGGCTGTTGTTCGGCATTCTGATGATCCGGGGCCTTCTCATCCATTGGGGAGCGGTGGAGCCGAGGCCGCGGGTGCGCGAACGGTCGGCTGTCTGGCGGTCGGTGCCCTTGTGGCTGCTGTTCGCGGCGGTTGGGCTAGCGGTGTGGGTGAGCTCCGATCACGGCAATGTGTCACTCGTCTGCACGGACAACCGGACTTCGTGCGCGAAGGTCAACAGCTACGACTACAGATCACTCGACGGCGGTTACGCCCGCCGGTACCCATTGGACGAACAGGGCGCCAGGGACCTGGAGCAGCCCTGGGTCATGATCAGTGAAGAGACGTACGTGGCCGAGGTCGGAACGATTCTGCGCCGGGCGATCCACTTCGGTACGTACTGCCTTTTCTTTGCTTTTGCGATCGGCGAAGCGATCCGCCTAGGAATATGGAGACAATCGAAGCAGGATTGGTGGTGACCGGCCAGGAGGCCGGATCATGCCCGCTTGACCTTGACGTGACGTCAACGTCTTAACGTGGCAGTATGCGGATCGGAGAGCTCGCCGCGCTGCTCGGAGTGTCGACCCGGACAGTGCGCTACTACCACCACCAGGGAGTCCTGCCTGAGCCGCCCCGCTTGGCCAACGGCTATCGCGAGTACGGCATGCGCGACGCCATCGCCCTGGCCCGCGTCCGCCGACTCGTCTCGCTCGGGCTGAGCCTGGACGAGGCACGCGACGTCATCGCCGACGACCGGTCCAGGGAGTTGCCGGAGATCCTCGTCGAGATCGACGCCGACCTGGCCAGGCAGGAGCAGGAGATCCGGGAGCGGCGGCGACGCCTGGCCGAGGTGCTCCAGCGGGCCGAAGCGGGAACGCTGGGCCCGGACGTCACCGCCTCGCCCGATCTGCTGGCGTTCCTGCAGACGGTCGACCTGCCCGCGTCGAAGGCGGCGGCCTGGGATCGCGAGCTGCTGGTGCTGATGGACAGCATGGCGGCGGCGCCCGACCAGGAGAATGCGTTCGCGATGTTCGAGATGCTCGCCGCCGACCCCGAGGTGACGGCGCGCGGGCACGAGTTCTACCGCAGGCTCGACGAGCTGGCCGACGCCGAGCTGGACGATCCGCGGATCGCGCCCCTGGCGGAGATGCTCGCCGAGTACAGCGTGCGGCACATGCCGGCCGGCGCCGTACCGGACGGGACCGATTGGGTCGAGGCGGTGGAGCCGTTCCTCGACGGGCTCGCCCCCGCCCAGGCGGAGGTGGTACGGCGGACGGTCACGCTCCTCGCCGAGGCGTCGCGCCTCAGCGGAGGGTGAAGGCGGCCAGCCTGGGCGTCTCACCTGCCTCCTGCGCCCGATATACCGCGGACATACCGCGCACCCCTACTTTGGCGTGCATGTCTCTCTCGTGGCGGCGGCTCGCCGTCCTGATTCTGGTCGCCGCGTGGCTGGTGCCGGCCCCTCCGGCCGCCGCCGCGGCGTTGTCCGACCCGGGCTTCTTCGGCAGGTGGAGCGCCGGCGCCTGGGCGGTGGGGTCGCGGCTGAACTACGCGCTCACGGGCCTGAAGCCCGTGGAGAGCGCGGTGAAGGCGGGCGACTACGCGCTGGCCAAGCAGCGGCTGCTGGATTACTACCGCGCGCGTCCGGCCATCGAGGCGGGCGGCTTCTCGAACACGACCTGGCCGGGCGCACTCGAGCTGACCTCCAGCCACATCTGGACGCTGGGATCGGGCGAGGTCTACATCAAGACGCTGACCTTCGGCCCGGGGGAGAAGACGGTCACGGCAGACGTCACGAGCAGCATCACCAGCGGCAAGCCCGGATTCTTCCTGATGAGCCGGTACAAGGACGCGGTCATCGCCCTCATCAACAGCAGGAGCAAGGGGTCGGGCAAGCCCACCCTCCGACTGACCCTCGCCGACGGAACGGTGAAGACCCTTCACCCCACGCACGACACCTACATCTGGGCGGCCCACCCGGCCGGCGTGTACGGCACCAAGTACTACATGCAGGTCAGCGACCAGGGCACGGGGCCCTTCACCGACGAGACGCGCAAGGCGTACCTGCGGTTCGACCTCGCCGGCGTCACCGGCGTGAAGAAGGCGGAGCTGACGCTGACCGGCACGGCCGACACGGCGAAGGACATCATGCTGTACGGCAACGCCGAGACCTTCGACGAGGCCACCCGCACCTGGTCCAACACTATCCAGAACACGTTCTCCTGGGAGGGCGACCCCGGCGGCTTCGACTGGAAGCTCCCTGGCGGTGTCGACAAGGGGTATCTCATCGCCGACCTGGAGTATCTCTACCAGCTGCCCCGCTTCTACTTCGCCGGCCCGCTGGCCCTGGAATACCAGAAGACCGGCAACGAGCAGTACGCCCGCACGCTCATCGGCCTGATGACCGACTTCATCAAGGACGCCGACGCCTACGACGCCGATCAGGGCGCCGGTTCCTACCCCGGCAACCTGCACGCCGCGCGGCGACTGCACAACTGGATCGCGGCCTACGAGATCCTGCGCAAGAGCCCGTCGCTGACCGCCGACGCCAACGTCGCGATCCTCAAGACGATGAACCGGGCGGGCTTGTTCCTGCAGGAGAACGTCAACGCCACGCCGAACAAGATGCAGTCGCAGAAGATCACGCTGCTGCACGCCTCTGTCTACTTCCCGGAGTTCCGCGTGGCGCCGACGTGGCGGACCAACGCCGCCAACTTCCTGTCGACCCAGCTCAACGACTCGACCTACGCCGACGGCGGCTACAAGGAGTCCACGGACGCCTACCTGCGGGGCTACCTCAGACAGTACGTGGACGTCGTCGCCTACATGCAGCGCAACGGCATCGCGTTCACCGCCACGGCCAAGCTGCGACAGTTGGCCCGCTTCCTCATGGACCAGAGCTATCCCAGTGGGTACGGCCCGGCCTACGGCGACAGCGACTCCCTCGACCTGCGCAGCACCCTCGGGAAGCTGGGCCAGCTGCTCAATGACCCGGAACTCCTCTACGTCGGCACCTCCGGCACGTCGGGCGAGAAGCCGGCGCACACGTCCGCCCTCTACCCGGACACCCGGGTCGCGGTCTCCCGCTCCGGCTGGACCGCCGGCGACTCCCACCTCCGGATCAACGCCGACCGCGGCAACCACAGCCACCCGGACGAGCTGGCGATCACCGCTTATGCATACGGCAGGCCGCTCCTGCCCGACATGGGCACCTTCACCTACAGCACGGACGCGCAAGCGGAATGGCTGCGGAAAACCACGGAGGCGCACAACACGATCGAGATCGACAACAAGCCGCAGACCTCGACCGCGGCGGGCGGGATCTCGCATCTGATCACCAACCCAGCCTTCGACCTGATCGGCGCGAACACCGAGAGCTCCGCCGGTGTTCGCCACGAGCGATCCGTCCTGTCGCTGCACTCTGGCCTGTGGGTGGTCTCCGACCGGCTCAAGCCGCACACCGCCGCCAAGCACCGCTACGAGCAGAACTGGCACTTCGCCTCGGACGCCAAGCCTTCGATCCGCTCCGGGACGGAGGCCACGACCACCGCCTTCGCGACGGGCGCGAACCTCACGATCGTTCCCGCCGACCCGGCCGCGGTCGACTCCGGCCTGCACGACGGCTACTACGCGCCGCGGTTCTACTCGGTGGAGAACGCGAAATACGCCTCCTACGTCAAGACGGACACCGGCGAGACGACCTTCGACACCCTCCTGCTGCCGTCCAAGGGCGCGGCCTACACGTCCGTGACGGTGGAGCGGCTCCCCGTCGGGACCATCCCGTCGTACCAGGCGACAGCCCTCAGCCTGAGCGGCGGCGCGGGGGTTTACTACAAGTCCTGGACCACGAAGGCGCCGCGCACGTTCGGGTCCTACACCTTCGACGGCAAGCTGCTCTACGCCGACTCCGGGTCGATCGTGATGGTCGACGGCTCGTCGGTCGAACGTGGCGGCACGACCCTGGTCAAGGCGCCGGCCGCGGTCAAGGACCTGGCCGTGACCTTCGGCGGGGACGGCACCGTCCGCATCGACGGCAGCGGGCTGACCGCGAGCACCGACCTGGCCGAGGCCATCGCGATCGCGGCGCCGAATGCCACCAAAGTGATCCTCAACGGCAAGGTCGTTCCCTTCGAACGCGCGGGCGCGCTCATCTACGCGGCCGCCTGAAGGAGAACTCCGGCCCGGATCGTCGGGCTGCCCGGCCTGCGGTGGGCGTCCGCCGGCGCGCCGGCGGACGCCCACCCACCGCGCCCCTGATCCGCGACTCCCCAGGAGGCGCGGGCAGGGGCACGGAAGGTGGCACCCGCGGCACGGCCAGGGCGACGCGCTATGCGCCGTGGATCAGACCACCGCCCCGGTGCCCGTACGGTCGCGTGGCGCGGTGCGCCCGGCCGGCGGAGCGGGTGGGCGGCGGTCGAACCGGGCGAGCACGACGGCCGCAGGCCCCGCCACGAACGCCGACGACAGCGTCCCCATGACGATCCCGGCCACCAGCGCCATGGCGAAGTCCCGGAGCGAGTCCCCGCCGAAGACCATCAACGCCACCAGGATGAACAATGCGCCCAGCCCGGTGTTCACGGTCCGCGGCAACGTCTGCACGATCGCCCCGTCGACCGCTGCCGCGAACCCGCGTCGCGCCGTCCACAACTCCCTGACCCGGTCGAACACCACCACCTTGTCGTTGACCGAATACCCGACGATCGTCAGCATCGCCGCCACGAAGATCCCGTCGATCGGCTTGCCCAGCCACGCGAACAACCCGGCCACCACGATCACGTCCACCAGCAGCGCCAGCACCGTCGCCACCCCGAACGTCCACCGGAACCGGGCCGCCAGATACAGCAACTGCATGGCCACGGCCACGCCGAGCGCGATGAGGGCGTTGCGCCGCAGCTCTTCGCCCAGGCTGGGGCCGATGAACTCCTCGCGCGTCTTGCTCACCGCACCGCCGTGCGGCTCCAGCGCCTGCTCGATCCTGGCCACCTCGTCCAGCCCGAGCCGCGCCGCCCGCACCGTGACCCCGTCGTCCGTGGCCTGCACCACCGCCGAGGGGACCCCGGCCCGCGTCACCGCCTGCCCGGCGACGTCGGCGGGGACCGGCTTCGAGGTGGCGAACTCCACGAGCCGCCCGCCGGTGAACTCCACGCCGACGTTCAGCCCCCGCACCGCCAGCCCGGCCACGGCCACCACCGCCAGCCCGCCGGCGATCGCCAGCCACACCCTCCTGGCGGCCATGAGCCGCGGATTCCTGCGCGCCAGCCAGGTTCTGACCACCCCTTGCGAGGCGAGCCCGGACGCGCGCGGCCCGATCCGGCCGATGACGCCCTGGACGAGCACGCGGGTGATCAGCATGGCGGAGACCAGCGAGGCCAGCACACCGATCGCCAGCGTCACCCCGAACCCCTTGACCGGTCCCGAGGCCAGCCAGAACAACAAACCCGCCGCGATCAGCGTGGTCACGTTGGAGTCCGCGATCGCGCTCCAAGCGTTCCTGAACCCCAGGTCCAGGGCCCGCCTGAGGCCGCGCCGGGAGTCGTGCTCCTCCCTGGCCCGTTCGAAGACCAGCACGTTCGCGTCGATGGCCATGCCGATCGCCAGCACGAACCCGGCCAGCCCCGGCAACGTGAACGTCGCCCCCATCGCCACCAGCGCCGCGTACGAGATCAGCCCGTAGCAGGCCAGCGCCAGCGCCGCGAGCAGCCCGGACACCCGGTAGACCGCCACGATGAACACGGCGGTCAGCAGCAGCCCGGCCACCGCCGCCTTGGCACTGGCGTCGATGGCCTCCGCGCCGAGCGTCGGTCCGACCGTACGCTGCTCCACCAGGGTCAGCGGGACGGGCAGCGCCCCGCCCTTGATGAGCACGGCCAGGTCGCGGGCCTCCTCGTGGGTGAACGACCCGGTGATGTCCGCGCCGGCGCCCGGGATGCCGGTACGGCACGGGATCGACGGGTCCAGCGGCGGCGAAGAGATGATCTCCGCGTCGAGCACGATGGCGATCCTGCGCTGGGGATCGCCCTGCGGCTCGCACGCCGCCGCCCCGGTCAGCCGCTGCCAGGCGTCGGCGTCACGGAACTCGATGCTCACCCACCAGCCGGGGCCGCGCTGGGGGTCGCTCTGCTCGACGGCGTCGCGCACGCCGTCGCCGGTGATGGCCGGGGGCCCCAGTTTGAGCAGCCCGCCGTTCTCGTCGCGAACCCCTGAAGGGTCACCGGAGCCGAGGACGGGATGGAAGGCCAGCTGCGCGGTCCGGCCGATCACCTCGGCGGCCTGCCGAGGGTCGAGCACGCCGGGCAGCTCGACGATGATCCGCTTCTCGCCGGAGCGGACCAGGGTGGGATCGACCACGCCGAGCGCGTCCGCCCGCTGGCGGAGCACGTCGAGGGCGCGGTCGGTGGCGGCCGAGTCGGCCGTGACGGTCGGCGAGTCCTTCGCCTCGAAGACGAGCTGGGTGCCGCCGCGCAGGTCCAGGCCGAGGCGCGGCGCGGTGGTGAAGGCAAGAGCTAATGAGATCGCGATGACGGCGAGCGCCGCCACCGCACGCCAAACAGGCGCACGGGACATGAAAGCCTCCACAGGCTCCGATGGGACAGGGAATCTCAGAACCCTGTGGAGGGGGGCCCTCGCGCCTTGGCCGTCAGAGGCCGCCGGCCGGCCGGGATGTCCGTACCGGAGGGCGCGACGACGGCGGCCCACGCGGGCGCCGGGTACGGCAGGCTGGACGGGAGCACGGCGGGCCCGGCCGCACCCGCCAGGCCGAGCAGGCCGTGCCGGGCCTGCATCGTGGTGTGACGGTACGGCTCCTGGCCCAGCCCCGGCTGCTCCTGCGCCCGCCAGGCCGCCACCACCTGCACGGGTGTGACCTGGGCAGGCCTCGCGTGCGCGGTCGCGGGCAGGAACCAGGACAGCAGGAGGAGCAACGCGGCGGGCAGCCTGGTCCGCACCGTCCCCCTCCCCTCCCCGATCCGCACTCGCCCTCACCGTAGCGCGCCCGCGTGGCCGGGAAGAGGGGACTTTTACCAGTTGTCCAGCAAGCGGCTCTCCCACGCCCAGGAGGTGATCTCGACGCGGTTGCGTACGCCGAGCTTGAGCTGGATGGCCGAGATGTGGCCCTTGACCGTGCTGAGCGAGATGAACAGCTCGGCGGCGATCTCCTGGTTGGTGCGGCCCCTGACGATCGCCCGGACCACCTCGGCCTCCCGCGCGGACAGCGGCTGCGCCGGGCGGCGCAGCGGCGTCGCACCGGAGGTCACGTGGCGCAGCAGGCGCGGCGTGATCGACGGTGAGATCAGCGCGTCACCCGCGTTCGCCGCCCGTACGGCCTCCACGAGCAGGGCCGGTCCCGCGTCCTTCATCACGAAGCCGACGGCGCCGCCGCGGAGCGCGCCGTAGACGTACTCGTCCAGGTCGAACGTGGTCACCACGACCACCTTGAGCGGAGCGGACACGCCGGGGCCGGCCAGGGCGCGGGTGACCTCGATGCCGTCCGCCCGCGGCATCTGGACGTCCACCAGGCACACGTCTGGGCGCAGCCGCCGGGCCAGCGTGATGGCCTCGTCGCCGTCGGCGGCCTCGGCGACGACGCTGATGTCGGGCTGGTCCTCGAGGATGACGCGCAGGCTGGCGCGGACCATCGCCTGGTCGTCGGCCAGCAGGACACTGATCGTCATCGGCGCTCCTGCTTCTCGGGCAGGGGCAGGGTGGCGAAGACCGACCAGCCGTCGCCCGGCTGGCGCGGTCCGGCGTGCAGAGTCCCGCCCAGGGCCTCCAGGCGTTCGCGCAT
The DNA here is from genome assembly GCF_005889735.1 of Nonomuraea turkmeniaca. Lineage (GTDB taxonomy): Bacteria > Actinomycetota > Actinomycetes > Streptosporangiales > Streptosporangiaceae > Nonomuraea > Nonomuraea turkmeniaca. The sequence goes on along the minus strand of NZ_VCKY01000199.1, from coordinate 618 downwards.
GCCGAGCAGGCCGTACCCGCTGCGGCGGCGGTGGTGCCTGGCCGGGGCCGGCGGAGCGTCGTCGGCGACCTCGACCGTGACGGCGTCGCGCTCGCGGGCGACGGTGATCTGGACGGAGCGGGCCTGCGGGGCGTGGCGGGAGACGTTGGTCAGCGACTCCTGGACGACGCGGTAGACGGTGCTGGTCACCTCTGGCGGCCAGGCCGACTCGTCGCCGCCGTCCGGCAGGCTCAGGTGCACGGCGGGGCCGTCGAAGCGTTCGACCAGGTCGTCGAGGCTTCCGGGCCCGTGCGTGGGCGGGGCCGGGTCACCGATCTCACGCAGCAGGCCGACGAGGCGGCGAGTGGCGGCCAGGGCGTCGGAGCCGGCGGCCTCGATGCCGGACAGGGAGCCGTCCAGGCGTTCTGGCTGCTTGCGGGCGAGGACCTGGGCGGCCTGGGCCTGCAGGACGATGCCGGTGACGTGGTGAGCGACGACGTCGTGCAGTTCCCTGGCGAGCCGGCGGCGCTCGTGGCTGCGTACGTTGCCGGCGACGGTCCGGTGGCGGGCGGCCAGCAGCCGCGCGCACAGGCCGATCGTGACTCCGGCGAGCCAGCCGCCGGCGTTCAGCGCCGTCAT
>NZ_VCKY01000198.1 GCF_005889735.1 Nonomuraea turkmeniaca | reverse complement strand
GATCAGGCAGGGGCCGGTCAGCCGGGGGGGTCGGTCAGGCGGGGAGTTCGTCGCTCAGGAAGCCGCGCTCGCGGGCGAGCCAGCAGACCGCCGTCAGGCGCAGCGCCGCGGCGTCGAGGTCAGCGGGCTCACTGGGCTCGCTGGTGAAGGCCCAGCCGCGGTGGCGGAGCTCGTCGAGGAAGCCGAGCAGGTAGTCGCCCAGCGTCTCCCGATCCAGCGGAATCGCGTCACGCAGCACCGCGGCGTGCTGATCCACGGCCGCGACCAGCCCGGGATCGCTGCCCATCCGCGCGAGCTGGGTGTCGCCCAGCTCGCCCATCAACCACCGAAAGGGCGAAGCCGCCCAACCTTCCTCAAAGACCACCAAACAACCCTAAAGCATTTTCCAAGGTCAGCGGCCATACGGGAGCCCGACGTAGTTCTCCGCGAGCGTCGTGGCCGCCGCCTCCGACGAGGTGACGTAGTCCAGATACGACAGCTGCAGCCGCCGCCCGTACGCGTCGTCCTCCTCGAACGTGTGCAGCAACGTCGTCATCCACCACGAGAAGTGTTGCGCTCGCCACACCCGCTTCAGGCACGCTTCCGAGTACCCGTCCAGCAGCGCGGTGGAGCCGTCCGAGAAGTACGCCTCCAGCGCCTCCGTCAGCACGCGCACGTCGGCCACGGCCAGGTTGAGCCCCTTCGCCCCGGTGGGCGGCACGATGTGGGCGGCGTCCCCGGCCAGGTAGAGCCTCCCGTACTGCATGGGTTCGACCACGAAGGACCGCATCGGCGTCACGCCCTTCTCGGTGATCTCCCCCGTGGTCAGCGTGAAGCCGGGCACGCTCTCCAGCCGCGCCTTCAGCTCGTCCCAGATCCGCTCGTCCGGCCAGTCATCGACGCTCGTATCGGCAGGGACCTGCAGGTAGAAGCGGCTGACGGTGGGCGAGCGCATGCTGTGCAGGGCGAAGCCGCGCTCGGTCCTGGTGTAGATCAGCTCCTCCGACGACGGCGTGACGTTGGCCAGGATGCCGAGCCAGGCGAAGGGATATTCGCGCTCGAAAACGCTCAGAACCCCCTCGGGGATGGACGGCCGGGACACACCGTGGAAGCCGTCGCAACCGGCGATCACGTCGCAGTCGAGCCGCTCGCCGCCGAACGTCACGTACGGCCCCGTGTCCGACCCTGGCTCGAGCCCGTGCACGGCCACGTCCTCGACCTCGAACCGCACGTCGCCGCCGGCCGCCAGCCGGGCCGCGATCAGGTCCTTGACCACCTCCTGCTGCCCGTACACGGTGATCGACCGGCCGGGGACGAGCTTCTCGAAGGGGATGCGGTGGCCGGCGCCGCCGTACCTGAGCTCGATGCCGTGGTGCGGCAGCCCCTCGCGCAACATGCGCTCCCCGACGCCCGCCTCGACGAGCGCGTCGACCGTGCCCTGCTCCAGCACGCCGGCCCGCACCCGCCGCTCGACGTAGTCCCGGCTGCGCTTCTCCAGCACCACGGAGGAGATGCCGCGGAGGTGGAGCAAATGGGACAGCAGCAGGCCCGCGGGGCCCGCGCCGATGATCCCGACCTGAGTTCGCATGAGGGAAGCATCCTGCTTCGGGCGGGGACAAGCCGAGGGCCCGCTTCCACTGAGTGGAATACTGGGTGGCATACTGGCGGCCATGGCAGGCGGGTCCCGTGAGCCAGGCCGCACCGTCGCCTCCAAGGTGCTGGCCCTCCTCGGCGCGTTCGACGCCGCCCATCCGCAGCTCACGCTGACGGACCTGGCCAGGCGGAGCGGGGTGCCGCTGAGCACGGCGCACCGGCTGGTGGCCGAGCTGGAGGAGTGGCAGGCGCTCAGCCGCGACCCCGACGGACGGCTGCGGGTGGGGCTGCGGCTGTGGGAGCTGGGGCAGCTTGCCCCCGGCCGGCTGGTGAGCCTGGCGCATCCGTGGTTGCAGGAGCTGTTCGTCACCACGGGCGAGAACGTGCACCTTGCCGTCCGCGACGGCCTGGAGGTGCTGTACGTGGACAAGGTGTACGGCCGCCGCGCGGTCCCCATCGTCTCCAGGACCGGCGGCCGGCTGCCGATGCACCCGACGGGCGTGGGCAAGGCGCTGCTGGCGTACGAGCCTGACTGGTTCGTCAAGTCCTACCTGGCCCGCAAGCTCGAACGCCCCACCCCGCACACGATCACCGAGCCGGGCCGGCTGGCCAGGGAGCTGGCCACGGTCCGGGCCCAGGGCTACGCGCTCACCTACGAGGAGATGACGCTCGGCTCCTGCTCGGCGGCCGCGCCCATCCTGGTGGACGGCCGGGCCGTGGCGGCCGTGGGCATCGTGGTCGCGTCGCGGCGGGCGCGCGAGCTGCCCCGCCTCATCGACCCCCTGCTGACCGCCGCGGCCGGAATAGCCAGGGCTAGTCCCCCATCCTCTGGATCCGGTCCTTGAACAACGTGGTGGCGATGGCGGCCCGGTGCGGCTGTCCCTTGAGGAACGCCTGGGCGAAGTTCTTGGCCTGCTCGTAGGAGACCTTGGCGGGCAGGGGCGGCTCGTTGGGGTTGACGTCCACGTCCACCAACGCCGGGCCGTCGTGCGCGAGCGCCTGTCCGATGGTCAGCGCCACGTCGTCGGCCTTGGTGACCTTGGCCCCGAACCCGCCGCACGACCGGGCCCAGGCGGAGAAGTCGCCCTCCGGCTCCGAGTACCGCACGCCGTGCTCGGGGTAGCCGAGCACCATCTGCTCCCACAGGATCTGGCCGAGCGAGTTGTTGTTGTTGACGACCACCTTGATCGGCAGCCGCTGCTGGACGGTCGTCAGGAACTCCGCCATCAGCATGGAGAAGCCGCCGTCGCCGACGTACGCGATGACCTGCCGCCCCGGGAAGGCGTGCTGCATCGCGATCGCGTACGGCAGCCCGTTCGCCATGGAGGCCAGCGTCCCCGACAGGTAGAACTCGCGCCCGCCGCGGATCGTCCAGTGCCGGGCCGCCCAGGTGGCGATGGTGCCGCTGTCGCAGGTCATGATGGCGTCGTCGGTGGCCAGCTCGTCGAGGACGGAGACGGGGTACTGCGGCGCGATCGGGTCGCGTTCGGGGTTCTCCAGGGCGTCCATGTCGGCCCGCCACTCGGCCATCATGCGCTGATATTTCGCCAGATGATCGTTGCCGTTCCGGGGGGACAGCAGCGGCAGCAGCGCCGCCAGCCCCTCCTTGGCGTCGCACACGACCGGCACGTCGGTCGCGATCCGAGCCCCCGCCCTGGTCGGCTCGGCCTCGAACTGCACCACCCGCGCCTTGCCGGGCTCCGGCAGGAACTTCGAGTACGGGAAGTTCGTGCCCACCATGAACAGCACGTCGGCGTCTTCCATCAACTCCTCGCTCGGCCGGGTGCCGAGCAGCCCGATCCCGCCGGTCGTGTACGGCGAGTCGTCCGGGATGACGGCCTTGCCGGGCAGCGTCTTGACCACGGGCGCGCCGAGCGCCTCCGCCACGGCCAGCACCTCCTGCCTGGCGTGCAGCGCGCCCTGCCCGACCAGCATGGCCGGGCGCTCGGCGTGGTTGAGCACCTCGGCCGCCCACTCGACGTCCTCCGGCCGGGGGATGCCGGCCGGCTGCAGGTAGACGGCCGCGGTCCGCGGCGTCCTGGCCGGCGCCACATGCTTGTACGGGTCCGCGTCCGCCTCGGCCACCTGGATGTCGTTGGGCACGGTCAGATGGGCGACCCCGCGCCGCGCGTACGCCGTCCTGACGGCCTGGTCCACCAGTGAAGGCAGCTGCGCCGGATTGGTGATCATCATGTTGTACTCGGCCACGTCGGCGAACAGCTTGTCCAGGTGGACCTCCTGCTGGTAGCCGGTGCCGAGCACGGACGTCTCCTGCATGCCGGTGATCGCCAGCACCGGCACGTGGTCGAGTTTGGCGTCGTAGAGCCCGTTGAGCAGGTGGATCCCGCCCGGCCCCGAGGTGGCCAGGCAGACCCCGAGGCGCCCGGTGGCCTTGGCGTAGCCGGTGGCCATGAAGGCCGCGGCCTCTTCGTGGTGGACGAGGACGAAGCGCACCCGGTCGCGATGGCGGCGCAGCCCCTCCATGATGCCGTTGATGCCGTCGCCCGGCAGGCCGAAGACGGTGTCCACGCCCCACTCGGCGAGCCGTTCGATCAGGGATTCCGATGCGATTCGAGCCATGCGAGCGGCTCTACCCCACTCGGCCGGACCCATGTCAATGGTGTGGATTCCAGGGTAGAGGAGGCGGCATGCGCATCTTGGTCACGGGAGCGACGGGCACGCTGGGCAAGGCCTTGGTGCCCGCGCTGGTCAAGGCGGGTCACCAGGTGCGGGCGTTGAGCCGTACCAAGAGGGAGAGCCGCGGGAACATCGAGTGGATGTGGGGCGACCTGTTCTCCGGCCACGGTGTCGCCGAGGCCGTGGCCGGCGTGGAGGCGATCGCGCACCTGGCCACGAGCGGCCGCAAGGGGCGCGGCGCCGTGGACATCCCGGGCACCCGCCTGCTCACGATGGCCGCCCGCGACGCCGGGGTCGGGCACCTGCTGCTGACCTCGATGGTCGGCGCGGACCGCGCGCCCTTCGGCTACCTCAAATACAAGCTGGAGGCCGAGCGCCTGGTCGAAGAGAGCGGCCTGGGCTGGACGGTCCTCCGCTCCACCCCGTTCCACCAGTGGCTCCACCAGCGGCTGCGGGATTTCTCCGCGCTTCCGGTGCTGCCGGTCGACCCGACCGTGTACTGGCAGCCCGTTCACACGGGCGAGGTGGCCGCCCAGGCGGCCGGTCTGCTCGCCGGCGGACCGCTGGGCACCGAGATCGAGTACGGCGGACCGCAAAAGCTCGACACCGCCGAACTGACCCGGACGTGGCTGCATGCCCAGCACCTGCGCCGCGCCTGCCTGCCCATGCGCTACCCCGGCCGCCTGTACGCCGCCGCGCGTTTGGACGCCCTGACCACCGACGCCACGCCCAGGGGTGAGATCACCTGGCAGGACTACCTGGTCCCGCCCCCGCCGGTCCCCTCGGACGACTTCGCCTCCGAGCACACCGCCTCGCCCACCAGCCCGGCCACCCAGCCGGAGCAGGACCCCGACCGCCACGTCTACGGCGGGGACGAGGGATACGAACGCCCGACCCGTGGCTGACCTGACGGTCATCCGCGGGGCGGGCCGCCGGCGCCGCCCCACGGGTCGTAGTCGACCTCGAGCGGCTCCTGCGGGGGCCGCTCCCCCTCCGGCACGTGCTGGAGGTTGACCCGGATCCGATACCACACACTGCTGCGCCCCCGCATGCCGTCCACCAGCACGTCGGCGGGGTTCAGCTTCGCGGCGACCTCGGGATGCCGGGCCTTCCACCGCTCGAAGCCCTCCATGGCCTCGTCCTTGTGCTCAGCCTTGGCGATCTCGATGACGGGCATCGTCTGCTGCCTGCGCCCGCTGCCTTTGGGCGGCTTGGGCGCGGGCCCGAGCTCCTCGGCGAGCTCCAGCAGCCCGTCCAGAGAGCCGGCGTGCAGATCCATGTCCTCCCAGGGGTCGCCGATCTCCGCCAGCCGCTGGGGCACGGTGTCGATGGTGAACCGCTCCGGCCGGCAGCCGGGCACCTCGTCCCAGGTCAGCGGCGTGGACACGCGGGCATCCTGCACGGCGCGCACCGAATAGGCCGAGGCGACGGTGCGGTCGTAGGCGTTCTGGTTGAAGTCCACGAAGACCCCGTGCCGTTCCTCCTTCCACCACCGGCTGGTGGCCAGGTCGGGGGCCCGCCGCTCGACCTCCCGCGCCACCGTCTCGGCCGCCTTGCGGACCTTCGCGAACGGCCAGCGCCGCTCGATCCGCGCGTACACGTGGAAGCCGCGCGACCCGGACGTCTTGGGCCAGGCCACCAGTCCGTGATCGGCCAGCACCTCCCGCGCCACCCGCGCGGTCTTCAGCACGTCGGCCCAGTCGACGCCGGGCACCGGGTCGAGGTCGATGCGCAGCTCATCGGGCTTGGCGAGGTCGTCGGAGCGCACCGGGTGCGGGTTGAGGTCGACACACCCCAGGTTGACCACCCACAACAGCTGGGCCAGATCGGTGCAGACGACCTCCTCGGCGCTGAGCCCGGACCGGTATTTGAGCTCGGCGACCTCGATCCAGTCGGGCCGCTTGGCCGGGGCGCGCTTCTGGAAGAACGCCTCCTGCTCGATCCCGTGCACGAACCGCTTGAGCACCATCGGCCGCCCGTGAACGCCGCGCAGCGCCGCCTCGCCGACCGTCTCGTAGTAGCGGATCAGGTCGAGCTTGGTCTGCCCGGCCTGCGGAAAGACCACCTTGTCTGGGCTGGTGATGCGGACCTCGCGCCCGGCGACCTCGATGTCAGGCATGTGGCCACGATACGCGGGTGCGCCGACAATCAGCCGAAGTCGCCGTGGCGGCCCGCGCCGGCGGCGAAGCGTGCCGCGCCCTCGACGGCGTCGGGCGTCGAGACCAGGCCGTGGCGCAGCTCGTTGCGCATGGCGTCCTCCTCGCCCACCCCGTCCTGCTCCAGGACCGACAGCCGGTCGCCGCGCAGGCAGGTCTGCGGGAAGCGGGCGATCTCGCGGGCCAGCTCCTCGGCGTGCCGCCGTGCCGTGCCGGTGGGGACGAGCCGGTTGGCCAGCCCCATCTCGTACGCCTCCCGCCCGCCGACCGGCCGACCGGTGAGGATCATGTCCATGGCCCTGGACGCCCCGATGAGCCGGGGCAGGCGTACGGTGCCGCCGTCGATCAACGGCACGCCCCACCGGCGGCAGAACACCCCGAACACCGCGTCCTCCTCCGCCACCCGCAGGTCGCACCAGAGCGCGAGCTCCAGTCCGCCCGCGACGGCGTGCCCGGCGACGGCGGCGATGACCGGCTTGCCCAACCGCATCCTGGTCGGCCCCATGGGCCCGTCGCCCTCCTCGCCGACATGGTTGTCGAGCGCCTTGAGGTCGGCGCCGGCGCAGAACGTGCCGCCCTCGCCCCACAACACCGCCACGTCGGCGTCGGAGTCCTCGAAGTCGCGGAACGCGTCCGCCAGCGCGTCGGCGGTCTTGCGATCGACGGCGTTGCGCGCCTCCGGCCTGCTGATCACCACGGTGATGACGGGGCCCTGGCGCTCCACGCGTACGGTCATGCGACCCTCCTCGGGGAATGTCCTCGGGGAAACGTGCCGAGCGTACGCTGCCTGCCAGGTTCGGGCCAGCACCCTAATGGCGGCGCGGCTGGGCGGCCCATGGTGCGGGTGGTGGGGGAAACCCTCCCGGAGCCGACGGCGGTGGGGGCGACGGCGCGACGAGACGGGCGAAGAACGGAAGCGCGGACACGCACAGAACCAGCACCGCGAAGACCCCGACCCCGGTCCACTGGTAGGCGCCCGCAACGAACTTCGCGGTCATCAGCCCCTTCGGGTCCGCGGTGACCTCGGCGGGAGAGCCCTGTTCGTGCCGGTCATCCTCGCGGCTCCGGATCTCGTGGACGCGTGCGTCCGGGCAGTGGACCGTATGCACGTAGGTGGTCCTCATCCTGCCTCCCCGTGCGCGCGTGGTCTCCGTGTCGACCTCAGTCACCGTGCAGGTCTGTCTCTCGCCGAGCACCGCCAGCGCGACCGTTCCGCCGGCCACGGGCGCCACACCCATGAGGGCGCCCCACATCGCGGCAGCAAGGGCGATCATGACGGACGGTGCCACGCGCCGCAATTGTCGCGTCCAGCCGCTGATCCGGGCGATCGCGGTGACATAGAAGAGCGTCCCGGCCAGCCCGAGGAACACCGTGAGCACCGTCTGGTGCGGAGGAAAGACGTGAATCATCGTGCCGATCACGGTCAGCGCCGCGGCGATGACGATGAAGACGGTTCCGGATCGATGCCTCATTGCCGGGAGCGTAGTGGGGCACGGTATAGATCAGCTATAGCGGAATGCCCGGCGGGGCGTCATCCCGTGCACCAGGCGGCCCCGCCCGCCGCGCCCGTTCCGATCACGCGCCTGACATGCGGCTCCCCCATGGTTTCGGTCACCGGACGCCGGTGGTCGACCTGGCAAGCCGTTGTCCATCGGCCGCGCGGAGCTCCTTCACCTTCGTGCCCCTAAGCTGGGGATTCGAGGAGGGACTCCCAGTGGATCTTGACCGATTTCTCGCCGAGCTCGCGGACTGGTCCATTCAGCACGACGTGTCCGCGCAAACGTACCGTTACGGGCCTCTTCCCGATCACGAGGCCGATCTGCGGTTGCCCCCCGACGCCACGCCGCGCGGTCTTGTGGTGGTGATCCACGGTGGCTTCTGGCGCTCGCGGTTCGGGCGCGACACGACCCGGGCGATCTGCGTCGACCTCGCCCAGCGCGGGTGGGCGAGCTGGAACGTGGAGTACCGGCGGGTCGGCACCGGCGGGGGCGTCCCCGAGACACTCGACGACATCACGGCCGCGCTTCTGTACCTCGACGAGCTGGCGCCGGTCGGCGACGTGCCGGTGGTGCTGCTCGGGCACTCGGCCGGCGGTCACCTCGCGTTGTGGGCGGCCGGGACGCGGCCGGTCGCCGCCGTCGTGCCGCTCGGCGGCGTCTGCGACCTGGCCGAGGCGGCACGGCTGGGCATCGGCGACGGCGCCGCGCTCGACTTCGTCGGCGGCACGCCTGAGCAGCGGCCCGAGCTCTACGACCTGGCCGACCCGGCACGCCGCCTGCCGAGCGGGTCTCCGGCGCTCGTCGTCCACGGCAGCGATGACGATCGTGTCCCGCCGGAGCTCAGCCGCCGGTACGCGCAGGCCGCGCACGAGGCCGGGGACCCCTGCCAGCTGCTCGAACTCGAGGACGTCGGCCACTTCGAGGTCATCGATCCGCGGACCGCGACGTGGTCCACGATCGTTCAGGGGTAAGAGGCCGTGGTGAAGAGGCCGTGGTGAAGAGGCCGTGGTGACTATGGGCTAGAGCGTCACCGCCCCGGCGAGGAGCTCGTCGAAGTGTTCCAGCTCCTCCGCCGGTCGGTCGATCCCGCGGAGCGGGCCGTGATCGACGAGGTGGGCGTCGGCGTAGAGGCGGGCGACCAGAGCCTTGCGGTCACCGTGGCCGGCGCGCTGCTCCCAGCCCGCCTGCTCCAGCAGCAGCGCGGCGGCGTAGACATCCGCCATGAGCTGGGCCAGCGGGAACAACCGGGCCTCGGCCACCGAGTGCTCCAGCGCGGACCAGGCGGTGATCGCCTTGCGGAGGTCCTCGATCCGCTGCCGCACCAGGTCACCGGAGCCGGCCGGGGCCTGGTCGACGGCGGCCTCCAACCGATCGAGGAACGGCTCGTGGGCGTTCTCCTTGAGCATCGCCCGCCGGACGTCCAGGCAGAGGATGTTGTCGCCGCCCTCCCAGATCGGGTTGACCTGGGCGTCGCGCAGGAGCCTGGCGACCGGCCACTGCTCGATGTAGCCGTTGCCGCCGTGCACCTCGATCGCGTCGCTGGCGGCCGTCACGCCGAGCCGGGCCGCGCGCAGCTTGATCAGGGCGGGCGCCAGGCGCAACCGCGGCCCGGCGTGGCCGTCGAAGACGAGCGCCTGCGCGGCCTCGACCTCGACGATCAGCTCGGCGAGCTTGCGGCGCATGAGCGGCTGGTCGATGAGCGGGCGGCCGAACGCCTCGCGGGCGCGGGCGTAGCAGATCGACTCCACCAGGGCGCGCCTGGCCACGCCGAGACCCATCATGGCCACGCCCAGCCTGGAGGCGTTGGTGAGCTTCATCATCGTCCCGAGCCCGGAGCCGGAGCCCTGTCCGGCCAGCAGGAACGCCTCCGCGTCGGCGAACTCGACCTCGGCCGAGGCGACCGAGCGGGTGCCGAGCTTGTCCTTGAGCCGCCTGATCCGCACCCCGTTGCGGCTGCCGTCCCGCCGTTCCCACAACACCAGGAACGGCGCGACCGCCCCCTCGGGCAGGCGGGCGAGCACCACGAACGCGGACCCGTTGGCGTTGGAGGCGAACCACTTGAAGCCGGACAGCAGCCACGCGTCGCCGGACGGCACCGCCGCGGCCTCCAGGGCCGCCAGGTCGGAACCGCCCGTCCGCTCGGTGAACATCTGGGCGGCCTCGCCGGAGTAGAAGCCGTTGGCGAAGATCTCCCGCACCCGATCGCGTACGTCCGGCGGCGCGTGCTTCTCGGCCAGCTGCACCACCATGTCGCCGCCCGTGCCGAGCGCGCACCCCATGCCGATGTCGGCCTGGTCGAGCAGGTACGTCCACGCCGCGGCGAGCGCGGCCGGGTCCGCCCCGTTCGCACGGGCCTGCTCCGCGAACGACGGCGAGGTGAAGTTGTCCGCCATGAGCGCCTGCCGGGCGGCCTGGAACGACGGCGGCATGACGACCTCGCTGACGTCCCTGCCCCACTTGTCGTACTTCTCCAGTCGCGGCGGATGGCGGTCGGTCTCCTCGGCGCACTCGGCCACGAGCCCGCCCATGAGCGCGCCCAGCCGGTCGAGACGCGGCTCCGCCCACGCATAGCCCTCGCCCAGGTGCCGCCGCATGATCAGGTGCAGCGTGGGATCGCAGGCCCACCAGTTGCGCCCGGCCGCGCCCTGGTAGCGCTCGGTGGCGTAACGGTCGCTGCGGTCGAACGGTTCTACGAGATAGCGCCCCATGTTCGCGAGTGTTACATATAATCGACACGCGATGGAAGAGCGTAAGGGTCTGAGTGCCCGATCGGCCGTGCTGAGCGCGCTGCTGGGCAGCCACCCGCCACGGTTGCCGGCCCGCCACCTGGTGCGCATCGGCGCGTTGTTCGGCATCGCCGAGGGCACCGTGCGCGTCGCGCTGTCCCGCATGGTGGCGGCCGGCGACCTGATCCAGGAGGCCCGCTTCTACACGCTGTCGGAGCGGCTCGTCGAGCGTCAGGCCAGGCAGGACGAGAGCCGCGACCCGCACACCAGGCCATGGGACGGCACCTGGGAGGTGGCCGTCGTCACCGCGGAGCGGCGCGCGCCCGCCGACCGGGCCGCGTTCCGGCACGCGATGACCACGCTGCGCCTGGCCGAGCTACGCGAGGGCACCTGGCTGCGGCCCGCCAACCTGGTGCGGGAGTGGCCGGAGAGCGTCACCGCGCAGTGCACGCGCATCGACGGCCGCCCGCACAGCGACCCCACTCCCCTGCTGTGGGACCGCGACGGCTGGGCGGCCGAGGCCCGCAGGCTGGAGGGGGCCCTGGAAAAAGCACAGGAGCGGGCCGACGGGCTGGCCGAGGGTTTCCTGGTGTCGGCCGCGGTGCTGCGCCACCTGCTGGCCGACCCGCTGCTTCCGGAGGAGCTCCTGCCGACCGGCTGGCCGGGCGCGGAGCTGCGGACCCGGTACGACGACTTCGACGCCCGCTACCGCGAGGTCCTGTTCCGGCACCTCAAAGACTGACCCCGAAGATCACCCGCTTGTTCCTGAACTCGGTGACGCTCCACAGCCTGCCGTCCTGCACGGTGAGGTCCTCGGGCCCGATCGGGAACGGCCTGGTCTTGAGTTTCCCGTCGGTGTAGACCAGCAGCTTGCCGTTGGTGGTCGCGTTCGCCGCCTGGCTGAGATACCACTTGCCGCCGTGCGAGATCGCGCCCTGGATCTTGGGGTGCCCCATCACGAACGCCTCGTTGGGCTCACCGCCGGAGAAGGGGAGGTCCCAGTGCACCACCCGGCCGTCGGGATCGTCCTCCCAGTACTCGCCCGTGATCAACTGCGGGGTGCCGCCACTGCGGTCGATCGACACGAACGAGAAGTGCGGCCCCGGCTGCGCGAGTCTCCAGAAGTCGGTCTGCGGGATCACGTACCGGTAGCCGAAGGCGTGGAACTTGCCGTCGTGCCGGCCGATCCGCGTGGGGTCGCCCAGGTCGTTCTGCGCGGTACGCAGGTCGAGCAGGTTGTTCAGGTCGAAGACCCGCAGCCCTCTGGACGTGTCGGCGACGTAGAGCAGGTCGCCGTCGAGCGCGATGCCGCCAGCGTGGATGTTGATCGGCGCGTACGAGCCGTCCTGTTCGGCCGCCACCAGCAGCGCGTGCTGGTACTTCAGCGTGCGCGGGCTCAGGAACGACACCCTGATCCCGCGCTCGCCGGCCGTGGGCTTGAAGTACCAGCTCGCCACGAACACCGGCACCCCGATGGAGCCGGACTCCGCGCCGCAGGTCAGGCCCTGGGGGTACCAGTCGGCGGTGTCCTGGTCCTTGGCGTCGAAGGCGTACCACTCGGCCGGCCTGGGCTGCATGGAGCCGAGCGCGGCAGCCGCTCCCCTGCGGGCCGCGGTCCTGTTGGCCTGCGCCAGCAGCGCTTCGACGGCGGTGCTGCCTATGTCCTGCGCGAGCTTGGCCGCCCCGTCGGCCAGGTCCCCCGTCGCCCGGTTCAGCGCGTAAGGCGCCTTCCCTGTGGGAACCATCCCCGTTTCCGCCATATCTCGGTCACCTTTCCCGTTCCTTTACCAAGTGTGACGGAACGGGAACGGGAATGGTTGCCGGTCAGCGCCACAAATGCACCGGAAGTCCCGACAACGCCAGCTCGCGATAGCGCAGCACGAGCCGCTCCCGGTCGCCGTGGAAGCGCGCCAGCGCCTCGCGCTGCCACGCCGAACCGGTGCGGCGCAACCGGGTCCGCTGCTCGATGACGGCCAGCGCGCGGTCGGCGTCGCTCGGCGTCACGCCCGCGCCGAGCAGGCCCTGCCGGGCCTCGGGCAGCAGGCTGAGCACCAGGTCGGCGGCCGCGAACTCACCGTCCCTGCCCGGCCAGGACAGCTTGGCGTCCAGCCCGTGCATGGCCGCCCGGTAGAAGTTCTGGTACGCCTCCGCGAACCGGTATCCGGTCAGGTCCCGCTCGGCCTGCGACAACGTCAGCCCCAGCAGGAACGCCGTGTTGGCCGCCATGTCGGCGCACGAGGGCCCGGCCGGCAGCGCCCGCATCTCGATCCGCAGGTGGCCGCCGTCGGCCGGGTCGTAGACGGGCCGGTTCCACTGCCAGATCGTGCCCTGGTGCAGCCGCAGCTCCGGCACCTCGTGCGGCTCGGCGTCGTCGTGCAGGTCGGGCACGATCGGCTCGTAGTCGCGTACGTACCGCTCGAACAGCTCGTGCGCCCCTTCGCGCACCCAGTCCGAGCCGAACGTGACCCGCCCGTCCCTGCGCCCGCGCCGCTCCACGTCCCGGTCGTCGGCGGCCTCCTCCATCAGCGCGATCCGCGTCTCCTCCCACAGCCGCCTGCCCAGGAAGAACGGCGAGTTGCCGCACGCGGCCAGCACCGGGCCGATGGCCAGCTGGGCGCCGTTGAACAGCCGGGCGAACCGCTCGGGCGGCGTGCGGATGTGCACCTGCCAGGAGGTGTTGGCGCTCTCCAGCATCACGTCCTCCACGGCCAGCTCCAGGTCGTCGATCTTGACCAGGAACGGCTCCAGCCGCAGCCGCCTCATGCCCCTGCTCAGAGCGCGGTAGCGGTTCTGGTCGCTCATGGCGCCGACCGTGAAGTCCTCGGTGTCGAGCGTGGGCAGGATGCCGATGGGCAGCGCGCCGCCGCCCTCGACCGCGCCGTCCACCTTCGTCATCATCTCCTGGACCTCGCCGCTCATCACCTCGAACGGCCTGCCCTCCAGCGGCGTCGGGGTCAGGTTGACCTCGACGTTGTAGCGGCCCAGCTCCAGCACCACGCGGGGGTCGGCGAGGGCTTCCAGCACCTGGCTGTTGCGCTGCAGCGGCCGGCCGCGCTCGTCGATGAGGAACAACTCCAGCTCGGCCCCGATCGTGGCCGGGCCCACGCCGAAGCCGGGGGTATCGAGCAGCTCACGCAGCACGCCGAGCTGCTCATGAAGGCGTTCCCCGAAGCGGACGTATTCCGCCTCGGTAAATCGCTCTTTGTCGAGATCTCGTCCCATCACCACCTTCTGTCCTATTCGTCAGGATTGACACCTCACCAGGGGACCACTCCTGCCTCCTGCTGGTAAGAGGCGGTGGGACCGTTCTCGTCGAGCGTGGCCAGCCGCACGGCGATCGCCGCGCCCTGCTCGGCGGTGCGGAAGCCGGAGTGGCCGTTGAGGTCGGTGGCGCAGTAGCCGGGGTTGGCGGCGTTCACCTTGATCGGGGTGTCCTTGAGCTCCCTGGCGTACAGGACGGTGATCATGTTGAGCGCGCTCTTGGAGGAGTTGTACGCGAGGAACGTGGCGTCCGCGAAGGGACTCGCCGGGTCCGCGGCCATGGTCAACGAGCCGAGCTCGCTCGACATGTTCACGATCCGGCCGGCCGGCGACGTGCGCAGCAGCGGCAGCATGGCGTTCGTCACCGTGACGACGCCGAACACGTTCGTCTCGTAGACGTCCCTGAGCGCCCGCGCCGAGGCGGCGCTGGGCTGGACCTGGCTGAGGTCGCCGGCGATCCCGGCGTTGTTGACCAGGATGTCGAGCGTGCCGAACTTCTGCTCGATCCACTTCGCGGCGGCGGCCGCGCTGTCCTCGTCGGTCACGTCGATCCGCACGTACGGCAGCCCGAGCCGCTCGGCGGCGGCCCGCCCGCGTTCCTCGTCGCGTGCTCCCACGATCGCGGTGACGCCCTGCTCGGCGAGCAGCCGCGCGATCTCGTAGCCGATTCCCTTGTTGGCACCCGTGATGAGGGCGATCTTCGTCATGCCTCCACGCTCGCCCAGGCCACCCGGTGGGCGGGAGAGACCTGGAAAAGCTGGGATCAGCAGTACCACCCACCACCGGTCTGTCATGGAGGAGGATGGAGACATGAACCGCGACCAACTCGCCGATTTCCTCCGCAGCAGGCGCGCCCGCGTCACCCCGGCCGACGTGGGGCTGCCCGCCGGCGAGCGCCGCCGCACGCCGGGCCTGCGCAGGCAGGAGATCGCGCAGCTGGCGGGCATGTCGATCGACTACTACATCCGCCTCGAACAGGCCCGCGGCCCGCACCCGTCACGGCAGGTCCTCAACGCGCTGGCCAGGGCGCTCATGCTGACCCAGGACGAGCGCGCCTACCTGTTCGACCTGGCCGGGCAGCCCCTGGAGGCGCCTTCCATCAGGGATGACGTGCCCGGCAGCGTGCTGCACCTGATGGCGTTCCTGGAGGAGGTGCCCGCCTACGTCCTCAACGCCCGCTACGACATCCTCGCCTGGAACCCCATGGCCAACGCCATCATGGCCGACCTCGAAAACCAGCCGGTCGAGAACAGGAACGTCATCCGCTGGGTCTTCATGTCCCCCGACATCGCCGAATACCTCGACGACGAGGAGAAGGGCCGCTTCGCCCGCGCCTCCGTCGCCGACCTGCGTGCCGCCGCGGGCCGCTATCCCGAGGACCGCCGGCTGCGGGCACTGGTCGCCGAGATGCTGGCGCTCAGCCCCGCATTCGCCGAGCTGTGGGACAGGCACGAGGTCGAGATCCGCAGGGAGCAGCGCAAACGCATCAACCACCCGCTCGTCGGCGTGATCGACGCGATCTGCCAGGTCATGCCGGTGCCCGACCGCGACGACCTCCGTCTCGTGCTCTACACCACCGAACCCGGATCGCCCTCCCACCAGGCCTTGCGCGAGCTGCGGCAACTCACTCTAAGCTCATGAGATGCGAGCGGTTGCGTTTGACATCTTCGGGGGCGAGCTCGACGTGCGCGAGCTGCCCGACCCTGCCCCCTCCCCGCACGGAGCGGTGATCAGGGTCGAGGCGACAGGGCTGTGCCGCTCCGACTGGCACGGCTGGCAGGGACACGACCCCGACATCAAGGCGCTGCCGCACGTGCCCGGACACGAGTTCGCGGGCGTGGTCGAGGCCGTCGGCTCCGACGTGCGGGAGCTCGGCGGGTGGCGGACCGGGGCGCGCGTGACCGTGCCGTTCGTCTGCGCCTGCGGCACCTGCGCGTCCTGCGCCGCAGGCGACCAGCAGGTGTGCGAGCGGCAGACCCAGCCGGGCTTCACCCACTGGGGCTCCTTCGCCGAGTACGTCGCCGTCGACCACGCCGACGTCAACCTGATCGCCATCCCCGAGGACATGGCGTACGCCACGGCGGCGGGGCTGGGCTGCCGCTTCGCCACCGCGTTCCGCGCCGTGGCCCAGGTCGGTGAGGTACGCCCGGGCGAGTGGGTGGCGGTGCACGGCTGCGGCGGCGTCGGACTGTCCACCGTGATGATCGCGACAGCCGCCGGCGCCCGTGTGGTGGCCGTCGACATCAGCACCGACGCGCTGCACCTGGCCGAGCTGGCGGGCGCCACGCACTTCGTCAACGCCTCGAGAGGCGACGCGGCCGCCCAGGTGAGGGAGCTGACCAGGGGCGGCGCGCACGTGTCCGTCGACGCGCTGGGCAGCCCGGCGACGTGTGCCGCCTCGATCGAGAGCCTGCGCCGCAGGGGCAGGCACGTCCAGGTGGGGCTGCTGCCCGGCGGGCCGACGCCGGTGCCGATGGACCGCGTGATCGGCCACGAGCTGCGGCTGCTCGGCAGCCACGGCATGGCCGCGCACGCCTACCCGCCGATGCTGGAAATGATCAGAGCCGGGATCCTGCACCCGGACCAGCTGGTCACCCGGACGATCGGGCTGGCCGACGCCGGCAAGGCCCTGGCGTCGATCGGCTCGGTGCCGGGCGTCACGATGATCACTCCTCGATCGCCACTCTGAACGTCCTGAGCACCATCGCCAGCATCTGGTAGTGGGCCACGAGCATGACCAGCTCGATCCTTCCAGCCTCGTCGTAGCGATCGCACAGCGCCGCCCAGGTGGCGTCGGTCAGGTCGCCCGCGTAGTGCAGGTCGTCGGCCACCTGCAGGACGAGCCGGTCCTCGACCGGCCAGAGGGCGGCGGGCTGGCGTACCGACTCGATCTCCAGCTCCGTCAGGCCCGCCTCCCGGGCCAGGCGGGCGTGCTGGGCCCATTCGTAGGCGCTGTCCTTGTGGTACGCCGTCCGCAGGATGGCCAGCTCGCGGACGCGGGCCGGCAGCGTGCCGTTCAGCAGCGTGCCGCCGAAACGCAGCCATGCCCGATAGAGCTCGGGATGGCGGGCCAGCGTGGTGAAGACGTTGTACGGGTTGGCCTTCGTGAAGCCGTCCCATTCTTCGGGTGGAAGGGGCTGCACACGGGGTTCCATGGTTCGCAGCATCCCTCACAGGAGCGGCTGCTCGGTAGAGCGCCTGGGGAGAGAGATTCCGGCCTGACACCCTTGTCAAAGGACTTCTCACCTTCCGGTCGCCTCCGCTCCGGAACAGCACTGACGTCGCGCCGGCCGGTCGATTGACCTGTGCGTTCGCGTTCTATGGTGGGCGGTATGGATTACACGCGACTTGGTGACACGGGTTTGAAGGTCTCGCGAGTGTGCCTGGGCATGATGAGCTACGGTGATCCGGCCCGGCAGGAGTGGGCGCTGCCACAGGAGCAGGCCGAGCCGATCGTCCGCAGGGCGGCCGAGGCGGGCGTCACGTTCTTCGACACCGCCGACGTCTACTCTCGCGGCGAGAGCGAGGTCGTCACCGGCAACGTGCTGCGCGGGATCTTCTCCAGGCGCGAGGACTACGTGCTGGCGACCAAGGTCTACTTCCCGATGAGCAGGGGCATCAACGACCGCGGCCTGTCGCGCAAGCACATCCTGGCCTCCATCGACGCCTCGCTCGATCGCCTGGGCACCGACTACGTGGACCTCTACCAGATCCACCGGTGGGACGACGAGACGCCCATCGAGGAGACCATGGAGGCGCTGCACGACGTGGTCAAGGCGGGCAAGGTCCGCTACATCGGCGCGTCCAGCATGTGGGCGTGGCAGTTCGCGAAGGCGCAGCAGGTGGCCGAGCGCAACGGGTGGACGAGGTTCGTCTCCATGCAGAACCACTACAACCTGCTCTACAGGGAGGAGGAGCGCGAGATGCTGCCGCTCTGCCTCGACCAGGGTGTGGGCGTGATCCCGTGGAGTCCGCTGGCGCGGGGCGTGCTGGCCCGGGCCGGCTCGGCGACCACGACGACGAGGGCGGGGTCGGACGAGCGCATCGACGCCCTGTACGACCCGGAGAACGACAAGCTGATCCTCGACCGGGTGGCGCAGGTGGCGGCCGAGCGCGAGCTGCCCGCCGCGCAGGTCGCCCTGGCCTGGCTGCTGCACCAGCCGGCGGTCACGGCGCCGATCGTCGGGGCCACGAAGGACCGGCACGTCGACGACGCGGTGGCGGCGGTGGACGTGGCGTTGTCGGACGCGGAGCTGGCGTTCCTGGGGGAGCCGTACCGGCCGCGTGAGGTGCGGTTCTGACCATCCCGGATTGTCGGTCCCAGCCCCTAGGGTTAGGGCATGCGGGCAAATGAGGAGGCGGCGTCGGCGCTGCAGGAATACGCGGAGTTGTTCGCGCTCTGCGGCGGCGACGCCTTCCGGGTGCGGAGCTACCAGAAGGCGGCCAAGGCCATCGCCGGGTTCCCCGAGGACATCTCGGTCGTCGACGTGCGCAACGTGCCCGGCGTCGGCGAGGCCATCGCCAAGAAGATGGAGGAGTTCCTGCAGCGCGGGAGCTTCCGGCAGCTCGACGACCTGCGGGCGCGCGTCCCCGACGGGGTGCGCAGGCTGACGCGGGTGCCGACCCTGGGCCCCAAGACGGCGATCATGCTGTTCGAGGACTACGGCATCGACTCCACCGAGGCGCTGCGCGAGGCGATCGGCTCCGGCCGCCTCGACGGCGTCAAGGGCCTCGGCCCCAAGACGCTGGCCAACCTGCTCAAGGGCATCGAGCAGCTCGAGCAGTCCGGCCGCCGGGTGCACATCGGCGTGGCCATGTCGCTGGCCGAGCAGGTGATGGCGTCGCTGTCCGCCGAGCGGCTCGCGTACGCGGGGTCGCTGCGGCGGATGAAGGACACGATCGGCGACATCGACATCCTCGCGGTCGCACCCGAGTCGATCATGGCGGAGTTCCGCGCTCAGCCTTACGTCGCCGACGTCATCGCGGCGGGCGACAAGAAGACCTCGATCCGCACCACGTCCGGCATCCAGGTCGACCTGCGCGTGGTCCCCGCCGAGTCATGGGGCGCGGCCATGCAATATTTCACCGGCTCCAAGGAGCACAACGTCGCCATCAGGGAGATGGCGGTGAAGAAGGGCTGGAAGCTCTCCGAGTACGGGTTGTTCGAGGGCGAGCGGGTGATCGCCGCCGAGTCCGAGGAGGACATCTACGCGGCGCTCGGCATGCAGTTCGTGCCGCCGCCGATGCGGGAGGACGGCGGTGAGGTCAAGGCGGCGCTCCGGGGTGAGCTGCCCATGCTCGTGGAGCTGTCCGACCTCAAGGGCGACCTGCACACGCACACCAACCTCACGGACGGGATCGCGTCGCTGGAGGACATGGTGGCGGCCGGGCACGCCCGCGGCTACGCCTACTACGCGGTCACCGACCACGCGCCGGACCTGGCGATGCAGCGGATGACGTTGGACAAGGCGCTGGAGCAGCGGGGGCAGGTGGCCGAGCTCCAGCAGAAATACCCGGACATGCGGCTCCTGCACGGCACCGAGCTCAACATCGCCCCCGACGGGTCGGTGGACTGGCCCGGGGAGATCCTGCGGGAGTTCGACGTCTGCGTGGCCTCGGTGCACTCCCATTTCGGGATGTCGCGGGACGAGATGACGCGGCGTTTCATCGCCGCCTGCGAAAACCCGTACGTGGACATCATCGGGCACCCGACGACGCGGAAGATCGGCAAACGGGCGGCGGTGGACGCGGACTGGGAGGCCGTCTTCCGTGCGGCGGCCCGCACGGGCACGGCGATGGAGATCGACTCGTTCCCCGATCGCTCGGACCTGCCGTCGGATCTGGTGCGGCTGGCCAAGCACCACGGGGTGAAGTTCTCGATCGACAGCGACTCGCACGCGATCCCGCACCTGGCGAACCAGCGGTTCGGGGTCGGGATCGCGCAGCGGGCGTGGTTGACGACGGACGACGTCATCAACACCTGGCCCTTGGACCGGCTCCAGGCCTTCCTGGGCCGCTGACCTCGTCACCCCTGCCAGGGGTTGCGGTCCGCTCCAGGGGGCGGTCGGTGCGGGGGGTCGGTCCGGGGG
>NZ_VCKY01000197.1 GCF_005889735.1 Nonomuraea turkmeniaca | reverse complement strand
CTTCACCCCGCCGCCGTAGCGAGCGAGCGTCCGGCCTGGGCCTCACCCAGAGCTGGACGCGCGGGTCCTGCCACACGACGCCGGAGCGCCATCCTCACGCCTTGCCGCCCCTTTCCCGCCGCACCAGGGGCCCGCCGTCGCTTTCTTTGTTACGGATTATCCCTTTCCGATTACACAAACGATCTTTACTTTTAGATGTGCCTTATGTGATGATCACTTCGACTTTCCGCTATTTATGCGAGAGGTAACGAGTGAACAAACGTAAATGGCCATCCGGCTTACCCGCCCGGATGCGCCGCCGCGCCGCCTTGACTGCGGCTCTGGCCCTGCCACTGTCACTGATGGGCGCGCCCGCGACTGCTCACAGTCCCGCGCCATCCCCCTCCCCGACCTCCACCTCGGCGGCTCCGTCAGGAGCCGCTGCGGATTCCGCTCTCAGAGCCGCTTGGGATAAGGCCACCAAGTCCGGCAAACCTGTCGAGGTGCCCTCGAAGTTCACCGAGACCATGAAAGTCTGGGCGAACCCGGACGGCAAGAACATGCGGGCCGAGCTGTACACCCGCCCCGTGCAACTCAAGAATCCGGTTAACGGCGTCTGGGAACCTATTGACACCCGCATCATCACCCAGAATGGAAAACTGCAGGCCGCCCGAGTCAAAACCTCGCTGACCTTCGGCGGGCGCGGCGCCAAACATCTGGTGACGGCGAACGGCAAGAAGGGCACGAGCGGTCTGAACGTGCCCCAGGCGCTGCCGGAGCCGAAGATCTCCGGTAGCACGATCACCTACCCCGACGCCGTGGCACCGGGCGCCGACCTGGTGGTGGTCGCGCAAGCCGACGGGTTCATCTTCCAAGTGGTCTTCCGGCACAAGCCGGCCGGCGCGGTAACCGTGCGGCTGCCGCTCACACTTCCTGATGGCGCCGAGTTCGGCAAGACTCCCGAAGGGTTGCCGCAGCTCAAGGACGCCAAGGGCAAGGCGGCAGCCGCCCCGGTCGTCCTGACCGCCATGGACGCCAAAGTCGAGGCCTCCCCTGACGAGGGCAGGAGCTCCCCGGTCACCGCGCGGGTCGAGACCTCCGGCGAGACCCCGGAGCTGGTGTTCACCCCGGACGAGAAGTTCCTGGCCGACCCGGCGGTCACCTATCCGGTGACGATCGCCGCTGCCTCCGAATGGTTCGGCGGTGGCGTACCCACCGACGCCTGGGTTAACAAGAACAATCCCAGCAGCAACAACGCCGCGGCCGGCTGGCTGCGTGCTGGCACTACGTCCACCAGCGCCGACATCGCCCGCGTGTATCTGAAGTTCAACACTGACGCCCCGGAGCTCGAAGGCGCCACTGTCCTCGACGCGGACCTGTGGATGTGGAACTACAAATCCGGCGGCCCCAACGGCCAGCTGTGCGGCGATCCGCTTGGAGCGGGCATCGCGGCCGCACGGGTCACCTCTTCATGGAATACCAGCAGCTTGAGCTGGTCCAACCAGCCCTCGGCCTCCAGCACCATGGAAGGAGGCAATAAGGCCGGCTACAACTACGAGGCGGACCCCGGCACCTGGTGCGCCAAGGAAGAAACGCTGCTGCACCAGGTCAACGCCATGGCCCGCGCGTGGATCGAACAGGACGAACCCAACCACGGGCTGGTGCTACGGGCCCTCCCCGAGACCGCGTCGATCAACTGGCGCCAGTACTACTCCAGCGAATACAGCGGTGACCCCTACCCGGGCTACCGCCACCCGCCCACCCTCATCGTGGAATACACCCCAGCGC
Source organism: Nonomuraea turkmeniaca (assembly GCF_005889735.1). Classification (GTDB taxonomy): domain Bacteria; phylum Actinomycetota; class Actinomycetes; order Streptosporangiales; family Streptosporangiaceae; genus Nonomuraea; species Nonomuraea turkmeniaca. The sequence goes on along the minus strand of NZ_VCKY01000197.1, from coordinate 18,293 downwards.
CGGCGACAACGGAAGCCGTCTACTATTCTTACGAGGGAGAGGAGCTGACCCAACAGCCCACGTATGAGCAGGCCGTGGCAATGCGGGCGCAGACATATCCTGACGGCCCAGCCCCCTCTTCAGTGACGTATGAGCAGCTCCAGACTCTCGCTGAGACTCCTAGTTCCGTACCCACACGCGTGAGATCACACGATCTCCCCCAAGAGCATCCCAACCCCGAGCCTGATACGACGGCTCCTGAAGTGGGGATGACCACGCCGCCGGCCGACGCGACGGCGGTTGCCACGAACGTTCGGATAGCGGCGTACTTCACTGAGGCGATCAGCAATGCCGCGATCGAGGTGAAGAACGCCCAAGGCGACGTGGTGGCGGGAAATCCAGCTGTTGACGAGGACACTTTCGCGCTCACCTTCGCGCCGAACGCGCCTCTGACCGCCGGAACGACGTACAACGTCGCCATCACTGGAGCCACGGACGCGTCGGGCAATGTGATGGAGCCGTACTCGTGGTCGTTCACCACGGGCGGCGAGCCCGACTCCGGCCCTCCCACCGTGACCGAGACCGTCCCGGCGCCAAATGCCGCGAACGTGTCCACAGACACTATGGTGAAGGTGACCTTCAGCGAAGCGGTGACCGGTCCTCAGGTGACCGTCAAGGACGCAGCGGGCGCCACGGTGCAGGGCGTGCTGGAAGCTCCGAGCGGCGACAAGGAGTGGATCTTCAAGCCATTCTCCAAACTCGCTGATGAGACCGCTTATGAGGTCGAGGTCGCCGAGGCCAAGGATGCCGCAGGGAACGTGATGGCGTCTCACACCTGGTCGTTCACCACTGGCACGACCGCTCCGCCTCCAACCCCAGGGCTGGTAGCGGCGTACGGCATGAACGAGGGCTCGGGCAGCAGCGTGACCGACGCCTCCGGCCGGAACAACACCGGAACGACCGCCAGTGCGACATGGGGGAACGGCAAGTACGGCAAGGCCCTGTCGTTCAACGGCTCCTCCAGCATGGTCACGGTCGCGCATGCCGCGTCGCTGCGCCTGACGACCGGGATGACGCTGTCGGCCTGGGTCAATCCGACCACGGTGACCGGCACCCCGTGGAAGAGTGTGGTGACCAAGGAACTGAGTGCCGATGGGGCCTCCTACGCCCTGTACGCCGCCAACGGCAGTGCGCTGCCGTCCGGCTGGGTGCAGACCGCTCCTGAGACCCCGACGACGGCGGAGGGGCTCTCACCGTTGCCGGTGAACAGCTGGAGCCACCTGGCGCTCACATACGACGGCGCCGCCCTGCGGTTGTTCATCAACGGCCAGCAGGTCGACCAGACCGCGATGAGCGGCAGCCTCCACGACGACGGCAGCCCGCTGCGCATCGGCGGCAACACCGTCTGGCGCGAATACTTCAGCGGCCTGATCGACGAGGTACGCATCTACAACCGCGCCCAGACCGCCACCGAGATCCAGACCGACATGACCACCCCGATCGGCCAGACGGCGCCGCCGGACACCCAGGCGCCGACCGCACCTGGCTCGCTCGCCGCGACCGGCGGGACCGGCAGCGCGCAGCTCACCTGGACGGCCTCGACGGACAACGTGGGCGTGGACGGCTACCGGATCCACCGCTCCACGACGCCGGGATTCACCCCGTCGGCCGTGAACCAGGTCGGCTCGTCACCGACCACCACGTTCACCGACGCGGGCCTCGCGGCGGGGACGTACTACTACCGGGTCCGCGCCGCCGACGCGGCCGGTAACCTCGGCCCATCCTCGAACGAGGTCCCGGCCACCGTCACGGCCCCGCCGACGAACCCAGGCCTGGTGGCCGCATACGGCATGGAAGAAGGCACGGGCACGACCGTGGGCGACTCCTCCGGGCAGAACAACACCGGAGCCGCCACCGACACCACCTGGACGACGACCGGCAAGCACGGCAAGGCCCTCTCGTTCAACGGCACCACCAGCTGGGTTACCGTGCCCCACGCCGAATCGCTGCGGTTGAAGAACGCGCTGACGTACTCGGCGTGGGTCAAGCCGGCGACAGTGGACGGCTGGCGCACCGTGCTGATGAAGGAGAAGGCCAACGGCGCCGCCTACGGCCTTTATGCGTCCGTCGGTGATGTTCCCCTGGGCTGGCTGGAAAACGCCGCCGGTTCCAAGTCGGTGGTGGGCGACGATCCGCTGCCGCTGAACCAATGGAGTCACCTGGCCGTCACCTATAACGGCACGATCATCACCCTGTACCTGAACGGTACCCAGATCGACCAGACGCCGATGACCGGCGACCTCGCCGACGACAGCGGCGTGCTACGCCTCGGCGGCAACAACGTCTGGGAGGAGGAGTTCTTCAGCGGCGCGATCGACGAGGTACGCATCTACAACCGCGTCCAGACCGCCGCTGAGATCCAGACCGACATGAACACCCCCGTCGGTGCCGCGGCCAACACGGCGGCGCAGCAACGGCGCGGGAACGCCACCGCCGATCCGGCCTCCCAGGTCGAGAGGCTCGGAGTGGACGGCAGCCCGATGGTGGAAGGGGTCACCACCGCCACAACACTGACTCCCCGGCTGACCGTCTGGTTGCCTGCCGGGCACCACGGTGCGGAGACGGTGGAGATAGAGGTCGCTCGCCGGCCGGCCAAGTCCGTGAAGGCGGGCCAGGTGAGCGTGAATACGCGCTTCATATGGTCTGGCCGAGCCGCTGCTGAGCCAGGCGATTCCCGGGTGACCCTGCGTGTCCCCAAGGGCCGGCTCCAGGACGGCGACAAGGTCAGATGGCGAGCCCGGATGACCACCGGCGGGACAAATGGCGTCTGGTCCACCTGGCAGAACCTCGTCATCGACGACTCCGCACAAGGAATGGCGGCACGCAGAGCAGCGACTTCGGCGGCGGCGGTCGAACCGCCGGAGTTCTCCGTCGGCCATCTGACCGCGGAGGACTGCGAGAGCGACAGAGGGCCTGGCGGCGTTTACATATGGAAGGACGTCCCCTTCCCCTTCACCTGGTGTTACACCCACTGGTACGGGGTCGCGTACTACTCGAAGGTGTGGGATGCCGCCAGCGGGAAATACGTCAAAGTCCCTGTCGGCTGGGCCCAGTTCCGTGGATCGACGGTGATCAACACCCGCATAGGTCGTCAGAACAACGATGAGGCGTGGGACGACCCGAGCCGCAAGAGCCGCGACATCGACGTGTGGATGAAGATCAACCATCTGCGCAAGACCGGAAACACGCAGAACGCTACGATCCGCACCTATGTCAAACTCGCGGGCTCTCCCTCCAGCTCACAATGTCAGCCTCTCACTGCAATCGAGAGACAGTCATCACTGCAAGACTGGGAAGGTGACAAGTACGCACATTTCACCATTCGGTCAAACAAGGGCAGCATCGGTCCCGACTATCTGGGAACCTGCACCATCAGTCCGTTCATCGAGGCCGCGTCCCCGATAGCGGACGAGGACTTCGCCCAGTTCAACGATCCCATGCAGATCGCTTGCGACACGGAGCGAGACAACACCACCTATGTGGGTGGCTGCGTCTTCCAGAAAGCGAGCAGAATTCTGCAGTACGAAACCACCGCCAGACACGGGGCAGTGGCCATGCACATCAAGGATGCGTTCTACAACCCCGGAGCCCGAGGCCTCGCACCGGTGAACGCCAACAAGGTCGTGCCGGGCAACTTCATGGCGCCCCGTGGCAGCGCACAGGGCAAACCACTGCACAGGACCACGCAGGCGGACGTCCTGAACGAAACCCAATCCGTACGCCGCAGGGTCTGCGCCACACTGACCTTCTATGTGGCTCACGAGTGCGATGAGTACCCGTTCAGGTCCACATGGGAGGGCGCCGGCCGGGTCTACAAGACACGAGTTCTGACGGACAACTACTCGCTGAAATACGTGTTGCACAGCGCGAACGAATCCGCTGGAACCAGTCTGCGGTTCTTCTACAACCGCTACAGGATTCTCAACGGGACACCGTTCTGGGTCATGATAACGACCAACGACGAAGCCGTTACGGGACCCTGAGTGAAGATCGAGGCCCCGTCACGATGACAACGCACGACCACATCGTGTGACCTGATCGCGGCGGGAAGGGGTTCGCGTCCCCTTCCCGCCGCTTCCTCAATACCAGCAAGGATCTGCAAGTCGATGTTCGACATCACCTGGATCGACCTCATCTGCCTCACCGCCGTCAAAGGTCATGACATCGAGTCAGTCCGCCGGGCCATCGGCGTGGAGTCACCGTTCCGCCGCGCCGACCAGGTACGCCTCGACAGAAATCCCCCTCCAGAGCTCGTCACGATCTCCTCGTGGAGCGAAGGCATCCTCATTTGCCAACGTGGCTCCGGAACCCGATGCGCCAAACCTGAGACGCTGGCCGCTCTGGCAGCCGGCGGTCGCTCCGTCATGACGGCCTGCTGGCATGACCGGGGCATTAGCCCCATGTGGCCGGGATGGGAAAATCTCCTCGCACTCGCGGCAGACGGCCAACTGCTCTCCGCGCTCGATCCCTCGGACGTACCGGGCCGACGGTTCGGTCATGACACCGCGGCCCTCGACCCCTACCTCGCCGGCGCACGCTTCGATTACGAGACGGTTCCTGTGCGAAGGATGGCCGATCAGGAGATCGGCTACGGCGCCGAGGGTTCCGTCACCGTGGCTCACTGGCGATATGCCTGTATCACGGCTCTGGAAAGATTCATGCATGCCGATCTTGAGGAGAGTATGGTGAGTCCCGATAATCCAGACCACCAGTTCATCCTCAGCACATCCCTGCCGATTCCACCGATTCCCCTGTCGGAATTCATGCATATGCCTGGGTGAAGCTGGCGGGCATTCGTCGAGCGACCAGCTCGCAGACGGTGTGCCGCTCGATTCGCGACGTCAGGCCGCGGGGTCGACGACCACCTTGCCCGCCGCGTGGTTCTGCACGGCGGTCTGCGCCGCGGCGGTCTCGGCCAGCGGGAAGCGGATGATCGGCAGCCCGTTCTCCGCGCCCACTCCCATCGCGCCGTCCCGCACCGCCTCCGTGACGTCGTCGGCCGCGGCCGCCATCCGGTCGAGGTCGGTGAAGAGCACGAGGAACTGGAACCGGGTGTTGAGCTGGATGTTCCGCAGGATGTCCAGCTCCACCTTGGGGCTGTCGTCGGCGTAGACCGCGATCGTGCCGTAGCTCTTGAGCACCGCCAGATCGAGGTCGATGTTCTTCGCCACGGCGACCTCGACGATGACGTCCACGCCGTCTTTCGCCCCCGCGCGGATTTCGGCCGCCGGGTCGCCCTCGCGGTAGTTGACGATGTGGTGCGCGCCGGCCGCGGTGGCCAGCGCCGCCTTCTCCGGCCCGCTGACCGTGCTGATCACGGTGGCACCGGCCCAGCGGGCGAGCTGGATCGCGGCGTGCCCGACCGCGCCCGCGCCGCCGGCCACCAGCACGGTGCTGCCGTCCAGCGCCTTGGGGGCCAGGCGCCGAGTGCCGTCCTCGGCGACGGTGAGCGCCCGGTGCGCGGTGAGCGCGGGCACCCCGAGCGATGCGCCCACCTCGAACGACGCGTTCTCCGGCAGCGGTCGCACCCGGGACGCGGGCACGACGGTGAACTCCTGGGCGGTGCCGGTGTTGTGGCCCCACGCCGCCATCATCGCCCACACCCGGTCGCCGGGCGCGAGCGTCTCGACGCCAGGACCGACCGCGTCGATCACGCCGCCGCCGTCGTGGTGCGGGGTCACCTCGAGGTACGGCATCGGCCACGCGACGGTGGAGCGTGCCCTCCAGTCGGTCGGGTTGACGCCGGAGACGTGGATGCGGATGCGGACCTCGCCGGGCCCGGGTTCGGGCACGTCACCGCTCGACGAGTTCTAGGACGGAGGGATCACCGATCTGGCGGTACAGAGCACCTTGGGCTGCTCGCCGGCATGTCGATACCCATCTCGCGCATGGCCTCGACCGTCACGAGCTGATCTGGCCGGCGGGCGCGGAGCCGGCGGAGCGGACCTCGATACGCTCGCCGGCCCAAAGCCGCCGCCGATGAAGACGGCGGGATCCATCGAGCATCGACGGTAGACGATGAATGCGAAGGTGTACGCGTATCAGTGCCGACTCCGGCGAGCCTGATGGGGTGCCCTCCGCCCAGCAGTACGCAGGATCTGGTGCGTCGCTGCGGCGATCGGGATCGACTTGCTGTGCTGGCTGCGACTGCTCTGCCTGACCGACACCCTGGCCCACGCCGAGCCCAAAATGCTGCGCTACCGGCTGCTGCACACCGCCGTCCGGCTCGTGCGCGGCCAGCGCAAGCGGAAGATCAAGATACCGAAGACCTGGCCCTGGGCCGAAACCCTGGCCGCCTGCTTCACCTTCGCCCTGGGCCTGGCGCCGCCAGGCTGACCAACGCGAACCGCCCACCCAACCGCAACCCGGGAAAAAGCCACCTCGGCCCGTGGAACCGACGCCGCCCGACGCGACAGCCGGGCGGACAGGCTGCCCGCAGCTTGACAACAAGATCGAGACAACGGCGTAGATCGGCCCGACCCAGCCGGTTGAACACCCATCGACTACGCGTGACTGATCAAGGTTGATATCCGGCATCGGGCAGAAGAAGCGTGTCACATTCGAATCCTTGAAGCGTACCTGCGTGGCTCCACCATTCGATCCTGATGGCCTCGACCAGCCCAGTCCAAAGCCGTCCTGGGCGCAGTTTGCGCCACGGCCACCGGGATTCTTTGCGCGCCTCGTCGGAGGCGACGCCCGGTATGAGCAGAAGGAGGCCGAGCAGCGACACCTCTACGAGCAGGCACTTGCTGCGTACGACGCTCGTGAGGCGGAGCGTAGTCGTCGCCTGGATGAGCGCTACCGTGCCCACCAGCAACGCATCGCTAAGGAAAGGGCTGAGGTCGAGCGCCATAACGAAGAGATCGACGAGTTCGAGCGTGCCGTTCGTAACGGGGAGCCGGAGCCTGCCGCCCAGTACTTCACGATGACGCTCGACTCATCGGTCTATCCCGATGGCTTTCCGCATCAGACTCGCGCGATCTACCGGCCCTCAGACACCGCCGAGTGACCTCACCTCAGGTGTCCGTGCAACGGGGGGAACCTCACGGTCGAGCTCGCGCGCCAAGGTGACAAACCGCTCCTCCAACTCGCCAAAGACCTGGGCATCAGCCGGTCATGCCTGCAGAACTGGCTCAACCAGGCCGACGCCGATGAAAACGCCGGCACTGGGAACCGGCTGACCAGTGCGGAAAAGAAGGAACTCGCCGAGCTGCGCCGCCGCAATAAGCAGCTGGAGATGGAGAACGACATCCTCAAGCGGGCGGCGGCCTATTTCGCCCGCGAGAACGTCCTCCCAAAGTAATCTACTCGCTGGTCCGTGAACTCGCCGACGACCATATCCCGGTCGCGGTGGCCTGCCGAGTCCTCGAAGTGTCCACATCGGGATATTACGACTGGCTCGGCCGGCCCGAGCCACCGCGGGAATTGCGTAACAAAGAACTCACCAAAATGATCCACGAGATCCACGCCGAGTCGCGCGGTAGTTATGGATCGCCGCGCGTCCATGCCGAACTGCGGCTGGGGCTGGGCGAGACGGTCAACCGCAAGCGCGTCGAGCGGCTCATGCGCGCGGCCGGCCTGCAGGGCATCTATCGACGCAAGGGCCGCCGCAACCTGGTCAACCAGGCCACCGAGGAGGACCTGGTGCAGCGGCGGTTCGACGTCCAGGCGCCCGATCGGCTGTGGCTGACCGACATCACCGAACATCCCACCGGCGAAGGGAAGGTGTACTGCGCCGCCGTCATGGACGCCTACTCTCGACGCATCATCGGCTGGTCCATCGACGCCAGCCAAAATACCGAGTTGGTCACGAATGCGCAATCTTCGCGGTCACACCTGTGAGTTCCGTAGCCGCATTGACGTTAGTCGGCCCTATAAGGACATGGCGGCAATTGGCCGGAGCGTCGGAAGCGCGCGGACGCCGTGGATCTCAGCCTGCGATGCCGATGTGGTACGACGCGCTGGCAGCTCCAAATCATCGCGGTCAACGCTCGTACCAGCGAGGTGGACGGTACGAGAGCGCTCGACGTGCAAGGCCTGGGCCTTCCCTATGTCAATTCTCACTTTCGCGAAGCAGCCCGCTAGGGCGCGTATTGAGTCGCGATCATTGGGTGATCCGGGTGGGGATCAAGCTCTCTTACTAGGGCCGATCCCACAGACTGATCAGGACTCGATACGCGTCTCGTTTTGGCCCATATGCTGTGCTCCTGCGATCATCCGCACATGCTTATACTCGACGATGACCTCGGACATCTTTCCTACGACATAGCCGGTGACGGCTCGCCCGTCGTGCTCGTGCACGCTGGTGTTGCCGATCACCGTATGTGGGACGCGGTCGTGCCCGCTCTCGCAGAACGGCACACCGTGATCCGGTACGACCTGCGTGGCTTCGGCGAGTCCGCACCCCCGACCGGCCCGTTCCTCGAGACCGACGACCTGCGCCGCCTCCTGGACCACCTCGGCCACGAACGTGTCCGGCTCGTGGGCGCGTCCTGGGGTGGCCGCGTGGCCCTGGACTTCACGCTCACCTACCCGGACCGGGTGCACTCGCTGGCGATGCTCGCCGCGCCCTGGCCGCGATACCACTGGTCCGCGGACATGATCGCTTACGACGAGGCCGAGACGGCGGCTCTGGAGGCGGGCGACCTGGACGCCGCCGTACGTATCAACCTTGACATGTGGCTGCGCGGACCCGCTCGCAGTTGGGATGACGTGGCCGACGGACTGGCCGACAAACTCCGTGGCCCCCTGCGGACATCGCTGGTGAACCAGGCCATCGTGGGGCAACACTCCCAAGGTCCCGCAACCGGCGACCTCGCCGCCATCTCCGTCCCCACACTGGTGGGCGTCGGCAAGCTCGACGTCACCGACTTCCAGAACATCGCCCGCCGCTACGCCGCTGAGATCCCCGACGCCACCCTGGTCGAGGTCGCCACCGCCGCCCACCTCATCGCAGTGGACGCGCCTGCCGAACTCAGCGCGGTACTGGATCCGTTCCTCGCCCGTTAGGGCGTGTACCGAATCATGATCAATCTGTGGGACCGGCCCTTGTGAGAGGGATTGATCCGGTACGCCATCTTGGATGACGCGCGCGCAACTGACTGACGTGGAGTGGGAGTTCATCGGGCCGTATCTGCCGATCGCCAGATACGGCCCGTACCCCGAGCGGCTGCGGCAGCAGTTCGAGGGCGTGATATGGCGATTCCGGACCGGTGGGCAGTGGCGGGAGATGCCCAAGGAGTTCGGTGCCTGGCCGACCGTTCACAACCGCTTCCGGCAATGGCGTGACGCCGGCGTCTTCAAGGCCCTCTTGGAGCGCCTGATCGCGGAGGCCGCGAAGCGGGGTGAGGTGGACCTGTCCCTGGTCAGCGTCGACTCCACCACCGCGCGCGCTCACCACGACGCTGCCGGGATGCACTTGGGCGAAGGCGTCCTCACTGCTCTGGAGAAGGCTGCCGCAGAGAAGGAAGCCGGGTCAAAGGGGGCAGCCTCGAAGAAACGAAACGGGCAGGGCGTCGAAACCGGTCCCGAGCGGGAAGAGCAACGACGCATACGGCGCCGGTGCAAACTCCGACTGAAGGCCGCACTGCTCGGACGCTCCCGGGGCGGACAGGCCAGCAAGGTCCACCTCGCCGCCGACCGCAAATGCCGCCCGCTGGCGTTCGTGCTGTCCGCGGGCCAGGCCGCGGACAGCACGCAGTTCATCCCCGTGCTGGGGAAGATACGGGTCCGCGGTCCCGTCGGCCGCCCCCGCACCCGGCCGGACGCGGTCGCAGGGGACAAGGCGTACTCGTCCCGCGGCAACCGCGTCCACCTGCGCAGACGTCGAATCAAGGCGGTCATCCCGGAGAAGAAGGACCAGGCTATCAACCGGAAGAAGAAGGGAAGCAGGGGCGGCCGGCCCGTCAGTCGCGACACCGACCTTTACAAGGAGAGGAATACCGTCGAGCGACTGATCAACAAGCTGAAGGCCTGACCCCGGAACAGGCCCGCGAGGAGTGGAGGGACACCTACCCGCCCGAGGTGATCGAGTGGTTCCTGCAGCTGGGCGACTCCCTGAACAACGCCGAGGTGCCGATCTCGCCGGATGTGCAGAAGGTGACCGGCCGCCCCGGGCGCACCTTCGCCCAGTGGGCCGTCGACTTCCGGTGAGACCGCCGTGACCGTCCTGGTGACCGGCGCGCGCGGGAACATCGGCCGCCATGTCGTGAAGGAACTGCTGGCCCACCACATCCCGGGGGTGCGCGCCCTGACCCGCCACCCCCGCCGGACGGGCGAGGAACTCCGTGCGGAACCGGCCCGCCCCATCGAGGCGGCACGGGCGTCCAGCAGCCCTACCCGACCGGCCTCCCCAGATCCGCGCGGCAGGCGCGTGACACCATCCAGATCGCGTCGCCACCCGACCTGGTGGAGGTGGTCGAAGGCGATCTGACCCGTCCGAAGACCGTGGCGCCCGCCCTGGACGGGGTCAAGCTGGTGTTTCTGTTCCCAGTGCCCGAGACCGTGGCGGAGATCGTCGATCTGGCGGCAGCGGCGGGCGTACGCCGCATCGTCGCGCTCTCCTGCGGCTCGGCGGGCCACGGCGACGGGCATCACCTCGCCGTCGAGCGGGCAGTGGCCGCCTCCCGGCTGGAGTGGACGTGCCTGCGGCCGTACGGACTGATGTCGAATGCGCTGCTGTGGGCTCCCGATGTGCGCGCCGCCTCGGTGGTCCGCGCTCCCCACGGCCGCTTCTGCTACCCGCATGTCCACCCCGCCGATGTCGCCGCTGTGGCGGTGTCGGGGCGCCACCTACACCATCTCAGGCCCCGAGGCGCTCACCCAGGTCGAGCAGGCACGACTGATCGGGGAGGCGATCGGCCGGCCCCTCAGATTCCAGGAGCTGAACGACCGCGAGACCCACGAGCTATGGGGATCATGGGGATGGTCGGCCGAGGATATCGATCTTGAGCTCTACGTCCGGTCGGAGTTCGTGCAGGTGCCTGCTCCGCTCGGGGCTACCGTCGGCCACCTGCTGGGACAGCCGGCACGCACGTTCGCGCAGTGGGCTGCAGAGCACGCCGCCGCCTTCCGCTGACACCGCTCACCTGCTCCCCGGCCTGGAGCAGGGCACTCAACGTTCTCGACGGCGCGGGCCGCCGGGTGAAGGCGCGCCGGTCGGCCAGGAACACCGGCCCGGTAGCCAGCTCGGGCTCCAAGCTCGTCTTGCCTGAGGCCGGCCAGCGCCTCCACCAGAGCGTGGAGCGATTCACGGCTGTGCCAGGCACTTGGCGCCGGCGATGCCCACGGAGAGCTCCTTGCCGGATTTGCCCTGCACACTGATGGAGTTGGTGTCGCCGGAGTAGGCCACCTCGGCTGCTGAGTCGCAGATCTTCTGCGCTGTGCTTGACTCGCCGTCGCCGAGGCTGGTCTCGATCGACACCAGCGTGCACTGGCCCTGCATGGTAACCGCTTCGATTTCGGGCTGCCGCGCACGCTGCTTGACCTTGTCGGCGGTCTTGCCGCAGGAGTCGTGGGCGGGTGCCGGTCGCGCTCTGGCCGTCCCCGGGTGGTGGGCTCGGTGCGCGTGGGCCGGCTCCCGGCTGGCCGCAGCCGGAGGAGACGACGAGCGCGATGGCCAGCAGGGCGATCCTGGAGATCATCGCCATCAGGCGGTCACCGAGAGGGTCCAGCCCTGCTTGCAACTGGAGCTGAAGGTTCCGTCGTCGCAGCCTTCGACGATGAACCGGTAGCCGCTGGTGGTCATCACGCGGACCCGCATCCGGCCGCTGGTGCCTCCGCCGACGTCTCGCTGGGTTCCGGCTCTGTCCGCGGCGCTGGTCCAGCGGACGAGGAAGCGGTCGTAGGAGCGGGGGGCGGTCGTACGCCAGTCGACGTAGGCGTATCCGCCGATCGACCAGGCCGACACCACCATCTTGGGCCCTTGCCGGGGTGACCAGACCATCTGCCCGCGAAGGAAGTTCTGCCGGCGTCCGGCCCAGACGCCGTCCAGGTAAACGTCCACCTCGGAGGTGCGCGGGCAGCCCAGCGCGCTGTTCTCGCCACCGAGTTCGCTCCACCGCCCGCCGATCAGGCCGTAGGGCTGAATACGGCAGGCGCTCGTCACGGCCGCCCCGGTGGTCGCCGTTGCGGTGCCGGCATGGGCGGGGAGTCCGGCGCACAACGTTGCGGCCAGCACGAGCGGGGTGCTGACCGATAGCAGGCGGCATAGGGTCACTGCTGCGGATGTACGGCTGGTGCCAGCACTTGCCATGATGCGATCATCTCGATTCTGGTGGTGTGGTGAGTCTTCTTCGGGGCGCGCCAAGTGTGCGGCACCCCGTGATCGACACGACCGCAGCAGCGCACTGTCGTCCGGGCACCCGCGATCATGGTGCGGCTCCGGCGGTGACCAGCCAAATCCCGGCGGGGAATCGGTAGCCGGCGCCGGGCTCGCGGAACCGTTCAAAGAGCCGGGCGGCCGCCGCGCGGGCTGCGGCCCGGCTCGGTGGCGCGCTGGCGCGGTAGGCTGCGCCGGCCGGGCCCATCTCGATGAGCCACTCGGCCACCACCTCGCCTTCGTCGGGGGCGTTCAGGGTGACGTCGTGTGGCTGGACCATGATGGCGTCGAAGCCGGCGGTGGTCAGGATGCGCTTCACCCTGCCCGGGTCGGCGAACGCGAACGGGCCCGGTTCATCGCCCATTGGCAGCGGCGGCAGCGGCCCGACATGGGATGCGGCGCCGAGCGTGGCCGCGGCCAGCCACGGGTTGGCGGCCCCGTCACGGAACACGGTCGCGGCCAGGCGGCCTCCCCGGCGTAGCGAACGCCGGATCGTCGTGCACCCCGCAACCGGGTCGGCCAGCAGCATCAGCGCCATGCGGGAGAACACCGCGTCGAACGGCGCGCCCGTCACGGCCTCTACTGTCTCGATGTCTGCTGTGACGAACCGCAGGCCGGGGTGACGGTCGCGGGGGAACCGCTGCCTGGCGGCGGTCACCATCGGCTCGGCCAGGTCCACCCCGACCGTTTCACCGTCCGGCCCGGCCGCCGCCGCCAACTCGGCCGTGGTGCCGCCACAGCCGCAGCCCACGTCGAGGATCCGCTCGCCGGGCTTGGGCCGCAGCCAGTCCATCGCCGCCGCGCCCAAGGGCTGGCCGGCCTCGTCCTGTCGGTCGGCATGACGGATCCAACCGGGCGCGGCCTGTGTCCAGAACGCGTGGTTGCGGGCTCGCAGGGTGTCAGTGTCGGGCATCAGAACGGCATCTCGGTGCCGTCGACGGTCACAGAACGGAACGCGGCGGCCTTGCCGGGATCGAAGCCCTCGTCCTGGGCGGCCAGGCCGGCCGCGCGGATCAGCCGCTCCGACTGGAACCGGCGGAACGCCTCCTCGCTCTCCCAGATATTGATGATCCGCCAACCGCCTTCGGCCGGGCCGGCGACGTGGGCGAGCAGACCGGGGGGACGATCCGGGCCCAGGTGCTTCTCCACCTGCCGGTACTCCTCCTCGCTGACGTCGGGCATCTCCTGGAGCACTCCGAACGGCACCGCACCCACTCCTTTTTGATAGAGCGAAACTCTATCTAATAGAGCACTACACTCAAGGTATGGCTGTCAAGAGGCGATATCAGTCAGCGCGCAGGCAGGATCAGGCCCGCCAGACCCGCCAGGCGATTCTGGAGGCCGCGGGCAAGCTGTTCGTCGACCCCGGCTACGCCGCCACGCCGCTGACGGCCGTCGCCGCCGAAGCCGGGGTCGCGATCCAAACCGTTTATGCGGTGTTCGGCAGCAAGCGCCAGCTACTGTCCGAGCTGATCGACGTCACCATCGCGGGCGACGACGACCCACGCAGCCTGCCCGACCGGCCCTTCGTCGCCGAGATCCGCGCCCTGGCCGACCCCCGCGCCAAGCTCGCCCGCTACGCCCGCCACCTCACCGAGACCCACACCCGCCAAGCAGAGGTGATGCTCGCACTGGCCGGCGCGGCGACCGCCGACCCCGACGCCGCCGCCATCTGGCACAAGAACCTTCAAGACCGCCGACGCGGCATGGAAATGCTCGCCGCCGACCTCGCCGCCACCGGCCGCCTACGGTCCGACCACGACATCGACAGCGCCGCCGACGTCCTCTGGCTGGCCATGGACGTCCACAACTACGACTGGCTCGTACGGCAACGCGGTTGGCCGCCAGAGCGATACCAGCGCTGGTATGTCGACACCGTGGCCGCCGCGATCCTCGACAGCTCAACCTGAAGGCTCTCAAGCCACTCAAGCGGCTGACACAGCAGCGAGGTGGAAGTTGCGTGGCTGTCCCGCTCCCGACATCGCTCGCGGATTTCCGCACGAAAGATACGCACCAGCTCGGCGGAGTCGCCGACAGCGGATCGCGTCCGTGGGCGTCGTGCACCGGAACCAGCACTTCCACACCGAGCACGGACGCCCTGGCCACCGCGCGGACGGGATCCATCACCAGGCGCGGGCCGAACAGCGGACGCCACCCTTTGACCGGCAACAGCGGGACGTTCACCGCCTCATTCAGCGGAGTTACGGGCACGCCGATCTGGAGCGGGTGGCGCAGATCCCGCCCGCCCGCCTGAACACATCCTCTGTAGGGGAATGCCATCTCAGCGGGTAGCGAGACCAGGCAGGGATGGCCGAATGTCGAGTTGTCGATGACGGCGTCCATACGTCCCAGGGATCGGCCTCGTCAAGGTAGATGTGCTTCCAGGTTCCGGTGGATCGACTCGGCCTCGGACCCAGCCCAATCCTGATCGCGGGCGGCCCCACGCCGCACCGACAGCTCGGCGTCCACGTCCAGCCAGATCCTGAAATCCCAGTATTTGTCGATCTCGGGCCGGAACGCGAACACCCCGTCCAAAATCAGCACCGAGTCCGCGGCCAACGGCGCCTTGGCGGCCGAATGATCCAACTGGGTCAGCGGGTCGATACTGCACACCACCCGTCGGCGGGCCACCGCCCGCTCAGGCCGGTAGTGCCGAGGCAGCGCACTGACATGGTTGACATGCCTGAAGACCCTGAATGCTAGTAAGGCAAGTACGCGCCGACCTTACTTGTCTGACATGATTGACTACTGAGAGTCACTCAAGATTTCCTCCGACTCCCGCAGCGTCCCCGCCCAGTGCCCGCCCCGCTAGACCTGCGGTCGGCGAGCATATCGACACCACCTTGACCGAGATCCGCGACCAACTCGCCGCGCACCTCGCCCGGCGACACCAGGTCCTGGACGCTCTACTCGACGACACCCTCATCGACATCCGTACCCGCTCCGGTGCCTTCCACCGTAGACAAGACCGATGAGCGCGTCGGTGGGATCTACGCCCTCGAACGTGTCCTGGCCGATTCTCCCGTGACCACTACACGATAGGGGTGTCGCGACCGCAGGCGGGTGCTGAGCCTTCGTTTCCGCCTGCTCCACCCCGGCGCTGCCTTGGGTGTCGAGGACGAATCGAGCTTCCGAGAAGACGTCTTGGGGCAGCGTTGTGATTAGAGGATGCCCAACGTGATAGGTGGGCCGTCATGGAATCCGACGCTGACTCGCAGCGGGCCCGCGTCGCCGTTCACAAGACGCACACCCTCAGGCAACTCCCCACACCACCGCTCGATGTCCTCCTCCCGCCCCGCTATGTCCAGATGGAGGATGCCGGTGGGGCGACGGGTGTGCGGTGCGGTCAGCGCACCCGGTTTTTCCTCGTGCGGCACCGGCCAGTGGATGAGCGTAGGCAGCCATGGCCGGACCAAGTTCGGCCCGAAACCCGCCAACGTATAGCCGGGATATCCGGCCCCTTCCGCCGGCACCTCGGAGACCGCCAGGTCATTCCGGTTGGCCAGCCGATGCAGCGTGGCTGCGTTTTCGAAACCGACCAGCCAAGCAACCGGGACCAACGGCTCTGAAGCTCTGCCGAGGGCCTTTTGCTGAACGGCCGCGACCGGCGGCAGGGCCGGGTTGGGGTCTTCGCCGTTCGGGTAAGTGATCTCAAGAAACGACCGCCCCAGCGGCACAACCAGATTCGACAACCCGAAGCCCGGTATCACCCGTCCCCGCGCGATTCCAAGCCCGTGTTCACTCAACACCCGTTCTGCCTGTTCCCGGGTCCGCGCGGTACGACATGGTCGATTTCCATACCGCCTCCTATATCACGATGATTGCCATTGTCGCCTTGGTGGCAGGAGCTCGAGGCGGTGCAGGCCTGGGTCGCCGTGGTCGGTGGCTCGGCCACCGGGGTGCCCCCACCATGCTGCCGCGCCCGGATGGTCCCATGCACGGGAGGTGGCCCGGTGACCGGTTTGCCTCATTCGATCGTGATCAGTCCCCGCTGGTAGGCGCGGACGAGACGGCGGGGCACGAGCAGCTGTCGTCCGTTCACGGTGATCGGCACTAGGTCGGGGGCGGCGGCCTTCCACTGGCTACGGCGGTGGCGGGTGTTGCTGCGCGAAGTCCTGCGTTTGGGTACGGCCACGGCTACCAGCTCGCCTTCGTGATGCCGGGCAGCTCGCCGCGGTGCGCCATCTCACGGAAGCGAACGCGCGACAGCCCGAACTTGGTCAGGTGCCCGCGCGGCCGGCCGTCGACGGAGTCGCGGTTGCGGACGCGGGTGGCGCTGGCGTCACGGGGCTGGCGGGCCAGCTCGCGTGCGGCGTCGGCGCGTTCCTGCGACGTGCCGGTGCGGATGAGCTCCTTCAGCTCGGCCCGCCGCGCCGCGTAGCGCTGCACCACGACCTTGCGCCGCTCATTGGCCGCGATCTTGCTTTTCTTGGCCATCAGATCTTCTCTCCTCGGGCCCGGATCCGGGCGACGGCCTGCTCGATGCCGATCTTGTCGATGGTCTTGATCGCGCGGGCGCTGACCGTGAGCTGCACGAAGCGGTCCTCGCTGGGCAGCCAGTAGCGGCGGCGCTGGATGTTGGGGTTCCACCGCCGGCGGGTGCGCCGGTGGGAGTGGGAGACGTTGTTGCCGAAGACCGGCTTGACGCCGGTGAGCTGGCAGTGCGCGGACATCAGGTCCTTCCGTAACGCTGGTTGAACCGCTCGACGCGGCCCGCGGTGTCCAGAACGCGGCTGCGGCCGGTGTAGAACGGGTGACTTGCCGAGGACACGTCGACGTCCACCACCGGGTAGGTGTTGCCGTCGGTCCACACGATCGTCTTGTCGCTCGTCATAGTGGAGCGGGTGAGGAAGGCGAAGTCCGCACCGGGGTCGCGGAAGACGACCGGGCGGTAGTCGGGGTGGATGCCCTTCTTCATCGCTCCTCCCGGAACAGCACGTGCCGGCGGATGGTCGGGTCGTACTTGCGAAGCGTGAGCCGGTCGGGGTCGTTCCTGCGGTTCTTTCTGGTCACGTAGGTGTAGCCGGTGCCGGCCGTCGATCGCAGCTTGATCACGGGTCGCACCTCGTTTCTCGCCAAGGCGGTTCCTTTCTTCTGGCGTACCTGTGCCATGCTAACGATAACGGTTTTCATCGCCTTACACGCCCGCACACCTGGAGGCTGAGTGCCCACCCCCGTCGTTCTCGTCGCGGGCCTGCACGGCATGGCTCGCGCGGCCACCGTCGAGCGGCTGCTGACCGAGCACCCTGGATCGGTCGCCATTCACCACGACCTGAGCGAGGTCGCCCAGGGGCGCGTTCGCCGCAGCGTCCACGACGTGACAGGTGTCCTCGACAACGCCGACGTGCGGCTCGCGCACGGCTGCGTTACCTGCACCGTGCGCGAAGACCTCATTCCTCAGCTCGTCATGCTGGCGCCCAACGCGGAGCTGCTGATCGTGGACCTGTGGGACTCCGTCGAGCCGCGATCGGTGGCCGAGGTCATCGACTGTGACGAAGCGCACGACCTACTGCGGCTCACCGCCGTACTCACCGCCCTGGACGCCGAGGCCATGCCCGACGACATCACCCGCGGCGAACGTCTCAGCGAGGTCGGCAAACCCGCGGCCGCCGGCGACCAGCGCTACCTGGCCGAGGTCCTGGCCCGGCAGCTCGAATACCCCACCGGCCTGGTCCTGCACGGCGGCGACGAAGAGGACCGGGAACTGTCCCGCGCGGTCCTCGCCCACCTGGTCCCCGTCACCCCGATCCACAGCATCGACTCCCTGCCCCCGGTTACCGGCGCCGCAGTGTGCACCGGGGAACTGGCCGAACGCGTGGACCCGGCCACGGCTCAGCTTCCCTGCGAGGCCGAGACCGACGAGATCGTCACCGCCGTCTGGCGCACCCGCCGTCCCCTGCACCCCGCCCGGCTCTTCGACGCCGTCGACGCGCTG
>NZ_VCKY01000196.1 GCF_005889735.1 Nonomuraea turkmeniaca | reverse complement strand
CTGGACGACCCCGACGTGACCTTCCTCGGCCGCCGCGCGCAACACCTGAAGTGGCGCGCTCGCACCCTGATCGACCCCACGCGGGGGCGCGGTGGCCTGGCGGTCCGGCTGGACGAGCGGCACCACTCCGAGATCGAGGCAGGTGACGGCCGGTTGCAGTACACCCCCCGCCCCCGCCCGGGGCGCCGCTCGGCGGGGCTCCGGTGGGCGCGCCGCTCGGCTGGTTGCCGCCGCCCTCGGTGGACTGCGCCTCGGCGCCGGAGTACAGGCCGGCCGCGTCGCAGTGCCAGATCTCCACCACCGCGTTCGGCAGCGGCTTGCAGGTCTCGCTGTCCCGCACCTTGATGGCGACCCGCAGCAGCACACCCTGCTTGTCCTCGCGGATGTCGCTGCGGATCTTGTCCGCGTCGAAGTAGTAGGGGCCCTGGGTGGTGGTGGCGGTCAGCTTGCAGGTGCCGGCGTCCGCGAAGAGTGAGGTGAGGTCCGTGACCGTGGTGGCCTCCGGCGTGACGGTCGCCCCCGTGGAGGTCGTGACGGCCGTCGCGCTCGTGCCGTTGCCGCTGCCACAGGCGGCGAGCAGGGTGCCCAGCCCGAGCGAGCTGACACCGGCGAACAGCCGCCGCCGGCTGACCCGCTGACCTTCGTGATCGTGTCCCACTGTCTGCCTCTCCGCTGATCCGTTGTTGCGGAACCAAACGGTAGAAGGCGTGTCCTGATGACTCATTTGTGAAGGATGAAGCTTTGATGAGTTCACCTGGTTCATCCAATGAATCAGTATCTGAAGTGTAGTAATGCGCTTGCTGTAGCATCGGTGCGCTATGGCTGAGGAACTGGGACGTCGCGAACGCAAGAAGCTGGCCACCCGCCAGGCGCTCATCGCCGCGGCCGTGCGGCTGTTCGAGGAGCGGGGCTACGAGCGGACCACGGTGGCGGAGATCGCCGAGGCGGCCGACGTGTCCACGCGGACCTTCTTCCTGCACTTCCCCACGAAGGAGGACGTGCTGCTGGCCAACGCCGAGGTGCGGGTGGACCTCGGGTTGCGCGCCATCGCACGGCGGCGGCCCGGCGAGGCGGCCGCCGAGGTCCTGGCGCAGGCGGTGGCGGCGATGATCGCCAACGTCTGGAGCACTGACCTCCCCAGCGGGCTGGCGGCGTTGCGGGCCGGCCTGGTGACCTCGTCGCCGGCGGTCCAGGCCCGGCTGTTGCAGCGTCTGCTCGCCGCGCACGCCGAGCTGACCGAGGCGCTACGGGAGGCGTACCCGCAGGAGCTGGACGAGACCGCGGCGGCGGCGCTGGTCGGCGCGGTCATCGGCGCAGTCGGCGCCGCCGGGCTCGCCGGACTGCGCCGGGGTGACACGTCTGAGCAGGTACGCGACGCCATGGCGCGCGCGGCCGGCATCGCCCTGCGCCCTTGCTGAGTGGAGCCAGCCGCCGAAATCCTTTTCGGTGATATGAAACCGTAATCAAGCGCTCGCTAGCTGATCAGCGGCCGCGAGCCAGAGAAGTCCCAGGTCATCAGGCTTGCATGCAGTTGCAGTGGCCGATTGACAGTCCCCGCTCGGTCGTTTTACGTTCCCGAAAACCTTTCAGGTTCACTACGTCGTTTCGGATCAGTGATGTTAGCGTTAACACACTAAGGGGCACTCTCATGACACGACGATGGGCGGCCGCCCTCGCCGCGGCACTCCTGGTCATCCTCGGCATCCCCCATCCCGCGCTCGCCGGCGCACCGATCACCACCGCGATCTACACGGCCGATCCGGCCGCACTGGTCGTCGGCGACACCCTGTACGTCTACACCGGCCACGACGAGGCCCCGACCGGCGGCACGAACTTCGTCATGCGCGACTGGCACGTCTTCAGCTCCACCGACGCCACGAACTTCACCGATCAGGGCGCGAAGCTGTCCATCTCCAGCTTCCCGTGGGCGGGCGCCGACGCCTGGGCGGCCGAGGTCGAACGCGGCGCCGACGGCAAGTACTACTGGTACGTCTCGATCAACGGCAACGGCCCCGGCTGGATGAACATCGGCGTGGCCGTCGGCGACACCCCGACCGGCCCGTTCAGAGACGCCATCGGCGGCCCGCTGATCAGCGACAGCACCCCCAACTCCTCCCCGCTCAACATCGACCCGACCGTCTTCAGGGACGACGACGGCCAGGTCTACATGTACTGGGGCTCCTACTACGGCCTGCGCGCCGCCCGGCTCAACGCCAACATGACGTCGATCAACGGCTCGGTGATCACCCCGAGCGGCGTGTCGAACTTCTGGGAGGCCCCCTGGATGTTCAAGCGCAACGGCGTCTACTACCTCGCCTACGCGGCCAACGACTCCGGCTGCTCGCAGCCCAACTACGCCTGCATCCGCTACGCCACCGCCAGCAACCCGCTGGGCCCGTGGACCCATCGCGGCGTCGTGCTCGACCAGGTCAGCTCGACCACCAACCACCCGGCGATCATCGAGTACAAGGGCCAGTGGTACATGGTCTACCACAACGCCGGCGCCCCGGGCGGGGGCAACTTCCGCCGCTCGGTGACGATCGACAAGCTCTACTTCAACGCCGACGGCACCATGCAGAAGGTCGTCCAGACCAGCGGCCCCACCACTCCGGGCAACCTGGCGGCCGGCGCCACCCCCTCCACCTCGTACGTCTCCCCGTGGGAGACGCTCGGGGCGATCAACGACGGCTTCACCCCGGCCAACTCCGCCGACCACAGCCACGGCGCCTACGGCAACTGGAACCACCAGGGCACCGAGTGGATCGAGTACCAATGGCCCACCGCGCAGACGATCTCCAGATCCGAGGTGTACTGGTTCGACGACAACCTCGGCATCGACCTCCCGGCCTCGTGCCAGGTGCAGTACTGGAACGGCAGCGCCTACGTCAACGTGCCCGGCGCGTCGGGCTGCGGCGTGGCGGCCAACACCTTCAACACCACGACGTTCACCCCGGTCAGCACGACCCGGCTACGGCTGAACATCACCTCCCGGTCCGGTTACTCCACCGGCGTCCTCGAATGGAGGGCCTTCTCATGAGACGTGCACTGTTAGCCGTGCTCCTGGTGGTCGGGCTGACCGTCGCCGGCCCGCCGGCGGCGGCCGACCAGACCATCGGCTACCCGACGTTCGGCGGCCCGGCGGTGCCCGCTCCGCCCGGCTCCTACACGACCGGCAACATGATGCAGGCCATCTACGACGCCGAGAGCTCCGGCACCGACTTCTGGATGGACCGGCTGCTGGCCCGCCCCGGCAACGACCCGGCCGGCACCTGGCTCATGACGCGCGGGCGGGCACTGTTCATGAAGACTCACACGCCCGGCACGCTCGGCTTCGCCGGGCAGGCGGCGTACTGGGAGAGCATCAGCAACAACAACGCCTTCACCCTCGCCGTCACCCCCGGCACCTTCACCGAGCAGGTGAGCTCCCGCTGGCAGGCGCCCAGCCACTGGAAGAGCCGCCACACCAGCGGCTCGATCACGATCGACCAGACCAAGTTCATCACCGAGAACAACGTGGCCGTGGCCAACCTGGCCATCACGAACGGCGGCTCCGGCTCGACGACGCTGCAGGTCAGGGCGACCTCGCCGTACGCCACGTCCGGTAGCGGCAGTGAGCTGACCGGCCAGGTCAACGCCTACAACAACCTCACGACGCTCTTCCCCAGGCTCACCGGGGACGGGTTCACGGTCTCCAGCGGCGGGCTCAACAGGTCCGTCACCGTCGCCGCCGGCGCCACCGTGACGGTCAAGGTCGTCATGGGCTTCGTCACCAACGAGATCGCGGCCTCCCGCACCGAATACGACGCCTACGCCGGCTACACGCCCGCCACGGCGTTCGCCACCCACGTGCGCGCGTACAACCGGTGGTGGGCCGAGAACGTGCCCTACATCGACGTGCCCGAGCCCGGGATCAAGAAGAACATCTACTACCGCTGGTGGCTGATGCGCTACAACCACCTCGACGCGGACATCCCCGGCCAGACCTTCCAGTTCCCCACGTCGATGGAGGGCGTGCTGGGCTACAACAACGCGATCGCGCTGACCCAGCCCATGCACATCGACGACCTCAAATACCTGCGCAACCCGATCTACGCCTACGGCGACTGGCTGAGTGTCGGCCAGACCTCCAAGAACGGCCGTTTCCTGGACAACCCCGGCGACCCGGAGAACTGGTCCAACAGCTACACCCAGTACATCGGCGAAGCCGCCTGGAAGAGCTACCAGATCCACGGCGGCCAGCCCGCCATCGCGGCCAACCTGGCACGCTACGCCGAGCAGGACGTCAAGGGCCAGCTGTCGTTCTACGACACCGACAACAACAAGCTCATCGAGTACGACTGGGGCGCCCTGACCGGCAACGACGCCGACGCCGTGTCCTTCCACTGGAAGCCGGGGCGCATGGACCGCGCCGAGGCCGCCTACCAGTACAGCGGCGCGCTGGCCGCGGCGCAGGCGTACGAGGCGATCGGCAACACCGCCAAGGCCACCGAGATGCGCACGCTGGCCACCCAGATCCAGAACGCCATCGTCAACGTGTTGTGGAACCCGAGCAGGCAGCTCTTCGAGCACCGGCTGAAGTCCACCAACGAATGGGTGCCGTGGAAGGAGATCAACAACTACTACCCGTTCGCCGTCGGTGCGATCCCCAACACCGCCACCTACAAGCAGGCCCTGCGCCTCTTCGACGATCCCGCGCAGTATCCGATCTTCCCCTTCTACACCGCCAACCAGGCCGACAAGGCGGCCTCGGGCACCGGCAGCAACAACTTCTCCACGATCAACTCCACCGTGCAGTTCCGCCTGCTCTCCTCGGTGTTGCGGAACTACTCCAACGAGTGGATCGACACGACCTGGTACAAGAAGCTGCTCTACTGGAACGCCTGGGCGCAATACGTCAACGGCAACACCCAGTGGCCGGACGCCAACGAGTTCTGGGCCGACTGGAACGGCTCCTCGATCACCTACCGCTCCTGGATCCACCACAACATCCTGGGCAGCAGCAACTGGACCGTGATCGAGGACGTCGCCGGGCTGCGGCCGCGTAACGACGCCAAGGTCGAGCTCTCGCCGATCAACATCGGCTGGACCCACTTCACCGTCAACAACCTGCGCTACCGCAACGCGGACCTGACCATCGTCTGGGACGACCCGGCCGACGGCGTGGTCCGCTACCCCGGCGTGCCCCAGGGCTACTCGATCTACATCAACGGCAACCGGGCGGCCACGGTGTCGTCGCTGGTGCCGTTCACCTGGGACCCGGCCACCGGCGCCGTCACCACCACCGGCACGGTCACCCACAACGTGGCCGTCCCCGGCCTCCAGTCGCCCGCGCAGGTCAGCCACAGCGGCGCCCGCATGGTCGACCTGCTCGCCAAGGCCGGCGTCGACCTGACCGCCAGCCTGACGAACCTCGCCGCCGACGCCACGCCCACCGCCTCCACCACCGCCTCGGGCAGCTCCACGGCGGGGGCGAAGGACGGGTTCCCGATCAACGAGCCGTTCTGGGGCGGCACCACCGCCGGCCAGGACTGGTACGAGCTGAACTTCGGCACGGCACGCACGTTCAACGAGGTCCGGCTCTACTTCAAGGACAGCCGCCCGGCCAGCGCCACCTACCGGGCCCCGGCGTCCTACAACATCCAGTACTACAACGGCAGCGCCTGGGTGAACGTGCCCGACCAGGTGAAGTCCCCGGCCACGCCGCGGGCCAACTACAACGTGGCCCAGTTCGCCGCGGTCACCGCGCAGCGGGTCCGGGTGCTGGCCACGGCGGCCTCCGGCGCCAGGACCGGGCTCACCGAGATCAAGGTCCACAACCGGGGTGGGGTCCAGCCGGAACCCAACCCCAACCGGGCACTGACGGCCACGCCGTCGGCGTCGTACACCTCCTCCTGGGAGAGCGTCGCGGCCGTCAACGACGGGATCGATCCGCCGTCGTCGAACGACACCGTGAACCCGCGCTGGTGCTGCTGGCCGGAGACCGGGCAGCAGTGGGTGGACCTGACCTGGTCCTCGGCCCAGCCGCTCAACCGGGCCGAGGTGTACTTCTTCGACGACGACCAGGGCATCGACATGCCGGCGTCGTGGAAGTTGCAGTACTGGAACGGCAGCGCGTACGTGGACGTGCCGGGCGCTTCGGCGTACACGCTGACCAAGAACGCCTACAACAACGTGACCTTCACCGCCACGAGCACCACCCGCCTGCGGGTGCTGCTCACCGGCAACGGCAGCAACTCCGTGGGACTTCTGGAGGTCAAGGCCTACGGAACGTGAACCATCGAGCCGGAAGGGCCACCCCCCGCCCTTCCGGCTCGGTGTAGTCACTCTTTCACTTTCCGTGACGGAGTGCGGGAGAATCGGGCAATCGGCGGGAATCTCTACCGTCGATTGCCCTCCTCGGGGATCGGCCGGTCAGCGCTGCCTGGCCGGCCTGATGACGAGCTCGTTGACGTCCACCTCCTCGGGCTGGCCGATCGCATAGGAGATGCCCTCGGCGATGGCGTCGGCCGGGATGGCCGCCGCCCGGTAGGCGCGCATAGCCTCCTGGGCGCCGGAGTCGGTGATGGTGGTGGCGAGCTCGGACTCGACGACGCCGGGGGAGACGGTGGTGACCCGGATGCTCGGGTCGAGCTCCTGGCGCAGGCCCTCGGTGATGGCCCAGGCGGCGTACTTGGTGGCGCAGTAGACCGCGCCCGTCGGGACCACCTGGTGGGCGCCGATCGAGGCCACGGTGACGAAGTGACCGCCGCCCTGGCGCTGGAAGTGCGGCAGGGCGGCCGCGACCCCGTACAACAGGCCGCGGACGTTCACGTCGATCATCCGGTCCCACTCCTCGACCAGCAGGGAGTCCAGGCGCGACAGCGGCATGACGCCGGCGTTGTTGACGATCACGTCGATCCGGCCGTGCCGGCCGGCCGCCGTGTCGACGAACGCGGCGACGTCCTGGCGGTCGGTCACATCGAGGCCGCGGACGTCGGCCGTGCCACCGGCGGCCTCGATCGCCTTCGCGGTCGCGGCGAGCCGGTCCTCGCGGCGGGCGCCGAGCACCACGTGGTGGCCCTCGGCGGCCAGCCGCAGCGCGGTGGCCTCGCCGATGCCGCTGCTCGCGCCGGTGATCAGGACAATCTTCTTGGACATGGTGTTCACTCCGGGTCTTGCGGATGGCCCGCGGGCATGGTTCTGCGGGCATGGCGGGATGACGCGTCGGCGGGTGTCAGAGCGGCCGGCGCGCAGGGAGGGGACGGGTCAGGCGGTAAGGCTGCCCAGCAGGGACAGGGCCTCCTCCGACGGGCTGCCCGGATCGGCCTGGTAGACGACGAGCTGCTGCCCCGCCGCGCTGTTCACGGTCAGCGACTCGTAGTGCAGCGTCAGCTCGCCCACCAGAGGATGGCGGAAACGTTTGGTCTCGTGGGTCTTCTGACGGATGTCATGGCGGGCCCACAACTCGCGGAAGTCCTGGCTCTTGATCGACAGTTCGCCGACCACCTCGATGAGCTCGGGGTCGTCGTAGTCGGTGCCGATCGACGAACGGAGCCCGGCGACGGTGTTGACCGCGACCCGGTCCCAGTCGGGGTAGAAGGTACGCGCGTCCGGATCCAGGAAGACCAGCCGCACCAGGTCACCGCTGTACTCATGGCCGGCGAACAGCGCCTCGCCGAGCGTGTTCGCGGCCAGCACGGTCAGGCGGCGGCCCAGGACCACTGCCGGGGTGTGCGGCCAGGCCGCCATCATGCGCAGCAGGTTGACGCTGACGTGCTCGCGGCGGGCGGCGGGGCGTCGCCTGCCGGAGGAGGGATGGGCCAGCCGGTGCAGGTGCGCGGCGGCGTCCTCCTCCAGCTCCAGCGCCCTGGCCAGCGCGTCGACCACCTGGGCCGACGGGTGGCGTTCGCGGCCCTGCTCCAGGCGTACGTAGTAGTCGGTGCTCACGCCGGCGAGCTGGGCGACCTCCTCGCGGCGCAGGCCCGACACCCGGCGGCGGGCCACGGCCGGCATGCCGAGGTCTTCGGGCTGGAGCAGCTCGCGGCGGGCCCGCAGGAACTGCCCGAGCAGGTTCTCCGTCTCCATGCCTTCGAGGCTAGATGAGAAAAGGCCAGGTGGGGGCGCTGAGGGTGGCCGTGATACTCCCACGATGAGGGCGGCCCGCAGGGGGGCCGCCCTCCGATCAGGTGCGGCTCAACGCAGGCGGCCCGCGCCCGCGCCCGCCGGGACGAAGGCCTTCAGGGCCTTGGCCGGGTGGACGCGGGTGACCAGCGTCGGGGTCCAGCCCGCGTCCGTGCCGAGCGCCGTGCCGTTGGCCGCGTTGTAGGCGGCCACCAGGTCGGCCGGGGCGCCGTCCACCAGGTTGTCCTTGGCGGTGATGGCGGTGCCGCCGAACACCGACAGGACCTTCGCCGCCGCGATGCCGTCGAAGGCGTTGCTCTCGGCATAGACCTTCGAGCCGACGCCCACGCCGATGTTGTACCCGTGCGTGGCACTGCCCGTGTAGTAGTTGTTGTAGACGTGCACCTGGCCGAAGCGCACCCGGGGCGTGCGCTGCCCGAGGCCCTCGAAGAAGTTGTGGTGCAGCGTGACCTTCAGCTTGTCCGCCTCGGCGTACCGGGTCGGGTTGTCGGTGTTGCCGATCAGCGTCACCTTGTCGTGGCCGCTGAGGTGGTTCCAGGACATCGTCACGAGGTCGGCGCCGCGCACCACGTCCAGCAACCCATCGTGGACCTGGTACGGCCGGCCGAAGTAGAGCGGCTGGCCGGAGTCCGGGTCGTCGCCGTCGTTGAGCGTGTTGTGGTCCAGCCAGACGTGGGTGGAGCCGGACACCTCGACGTTGTCGAACGAGGCGTTCCAGTTGCCGTCCGCGCCGTCGGTCGGGTCCCACTGCGGGAAGCAGTCCGACGTGTCGGTGATGGTCAGGTTGCGGACGATGACGTTGTCGGCGTTGCTGATCCGCAGGCCGAAGCTCTTCAGCGCGGCGTCCCGGCCCGTTCCGACCAGGGTGACGTTGGAGCCGATCGTGACCGTGACGTGCTCGGCCATCTTGTTGTACGACGCCCGGCGCGCGTCCTCGAGCGGCCCTGACGGGACGCTGGTCCTGCCCCACACGGCCGGGTCGTACGCGGCCAGGTAGGCGGGCAGGCTGTAGCCGTTCACCGCGTAGTCCGCGCAGGTGAGCGGGGCGCCGGAGTCGTCGGTGTCGGCGTCGATCGCGCCCTTCACATAGATGATCTTGGGTGTGTTGTCGGCCGGGTGGCCGAGTGCCGCCCGCAGCTGTGCCCTGGTGGAGACGACGTGCACGTTTTCCGGGCGGGCCGCCGAGCCGCCCGTGGTGCCGGTGGTGGCCGCCGCCCAGCCGTCATGGCGGGGGAGGACCTCCCGGCCGAGGCCGTATCCGGGGCTCGGGTGGTGGCGGCGTACGGGGTTCCAGCCGTCCGTGCCCGCCAGGTAGCGCTCCGGCGTGAACGCGGCGGCCTGCTCCTGGGTGAGCTGCGGCCGGTCGTCGGTGACCGTCGCGCCGGGGCCGTGGTTGCGGTATTCGGACAGCCGGGCGTCCCGCCAGTTCAGCCCGGACATGTCGGTCCAGGGGGCGTCCTTGACCTGCTGCCCCAGCCACGACTCCCGCACCAGGACCTGCCCACGGGCCGTCGCGGACCCGCCGGCCGGCCACGGGCGGCCCAGGTGGTACGTGCGGGCCGGGGCGTTGCTGGTCAGGTGGCTGCGGTAGATCAGGAAGCCGTACGGGTTGCTCAGCTCCGTGCTGGCCGCGGTGACGTAGCCGTTGTTGTCCGCGCTGCCGCGGTTGAGCGCCTTGATGACGCAGTTGTCGAAGACGGCGGTGGCGCGGCCGAAGATGAAGTCGACGTCGCCCTCGACGTGACAGTCGCGGAAATACTGCCGGGCGGTCGTGGTGGCGGACGGGGTGTTGGCGTAGAGGGTGTCCTGGTTGCCGATGAACCTGACGTTCTCGTACACCTGCCGGTCGCCTGTCGTCCGCACTGCCACGGCCTGGCTGGGGCCGCCGGCGGCCTCGTCGTAGGAGTTCTCGAAAGTGAGGTTGCGGGCCGTGAAGTCGGGGGCGCTGATCACGTACGAGGCGCTGCCCGAGGTGCCGTACGTGCCGGAGCCGTCGGGCTTGGGGGTGGCGGCGGAGACGCCGAACGTGAGCACCACCTCGCGCGGGTCACGCGTGTCGCCGACCAGCGAGATGTGCGGCTTGTCGGCGGGGATGACCACCTGCTGCTTGTAGGTCCCCTTACGGACCAGGATGGTGACCGGCCGGGCGTTGCCGGACGGCACGGCGTCGACGGCAGCCTGTACGGTCGTGTGGTCGCCGGTCCCGTCGGCCGCGACCACGATGGTGGCGCGCGTCTGGGCCGCCGCGGGCGCCGCCATGGTCGCCATGATCAAAGGGACAAGTAACAGAAGTCGCATGCGCAACCTCGCAGAGTGCGGCAATCGGTTGCATGAAACGTTGACGTAATGCCGCTGGCACGTCAATGGATGCAGTAAAACTGCACTTTTGCTGCAACAAGCGGTTGCAGCCAGCTTCTGATGCCTCCCATGCCTTGACCGCGTCGGCGCGCCGCACCTACAGTCCGCCTGACATTTATCGGAATTTCTTTGAAACTTTCAGCTCACCCCCGCAGGAGCATTGTGCGCACCCTCCGAGCCCTGGTGGCCGCCGCCCTCTTATGCCTCGTGCCGGCGCTTCCCGCGCACGCGGCCGATCTCACGTACGACTTCGAAGACGGCACCACGCAGGGCTGGGGCCCGCGCGGCGACGGTGTCTCCGTCGCGGTCACCGCTGACGCGGCACATGCGGGGTCCAGCAGCCTGCTCACCACGGGGCGGACCGCCACCTGGCACGGGGCCTCGATCGCCGCGCCGTTCGTCAAGGGCGTCACCTACCGGGTGACCGCGTACGCCCGGCTGGTCACCGGGCAGCCGGCCGGCACGATCGCGCTGACCGTGCAGCGCACGCCTGCCGGCGGCGAGACCACCTACGAGCGCGTCGCGGCGGCCACCGTGACCGACGGGGAGTGGGTGCGGCTCGCGGGCACGTACCTCTTCACCGCCGACTCCACCGACCTCCAGCTCTACGCCGAGAGCTCCGACGCCACTGCTCAGTACTACCTCGACGACATCGTCTTCAGCCCTCAGGGCGACCCCACGCGCGAGCCGATCAGCACCGACTTCGAGGACGGCACCGCGCAGGACTGGTCACCGCGCGCCGCCGCCACCCTGGAGTCCAGCACGGCCGCCGCCCACGGCGGCGCCCGCAGCCTCGCGGTCACCGGCCGGTCGGCCAACTGGGACGGGCCCACCATGAACGTGCTGGGCCGGATGGGCAAGGGCGACAAGTACGCCCTGTCGGTGTGGGTGCGGCTCGGCCCCGACACCGCGGCGGGCCGGCTCGGCCTGTCGATCGAGCGGCGCACCGGCGGCACGCCCAGCTACGAGCGGATCGTGCCGCCCAAGGACGTGCCCGCGGGGGAGTGGGTGCAGCTCGCCGGCACGTACACGCTCGCGTACGACGTGGACTTCCTCGGCGTGTACATCGAGTCCGACAGCGGCACCTTCCCCTTCTACCTGGACGACTTCGCGATGACCTACATCGCGCCGAAGCCCATCCAGACCGACATCCCCGCGCTCAAGGACAAGGTTCCGTTCATCATGGGGTCGGCGCTCACCAGGCCCGACACGCTCGGCGTGCACGGCGAGCTGCTGGCCAGGCACTTCAACGGCATCACCCCCGGCAACGAGCTGAAGTGGGACGCCACCGAGCCACGGGAGGGCGAGTTCGCCTTCGCCGACGGCGACCACCTGGTGGACTTCGGCGTCGAGCACGACATGACGGTCCGCGGGCACACGCTCGTCTGGCACAGCCAGACCCCGGCGTGGGTGTTCGAGAGCGCGGACGCGAAGGAAATAGACAAGGAGACCCTGCTGCGGCGGCTGGAGAACCACGTCCGCACGCTCGTGACCCGCTACAAGGACAAGATCGCGGTCTGGGACGTGGTCAACGAGGTCATCGACGAGAACCAGCCGGACGGGCTGCGCCGGTCCAAGTGGTACGAGATCGCCGGCCTCGACTTCATCCGCACCGCCTTCCGCGTCGCCCACGAGGCCGACCCGGACGCCAAGCTGTACATCAACGACTACAACACCGAGTTCCCGCGCAAGCGCGAAGCCCTGTACGCGCTGGTCAAGAAGCTCAAGGACGAGGGCGTGCCGATCGACGGCGTCGGCCACCAGCTGCACCTCAACATCGAGCAACCGCCCGCCTCGTACGTCGAGGACACCATCGAGCGCTTCGCCACGCTCGGCGTCGACCAGCAGGTCACCGAGCTGGACGTGAGCATCTACACCGATTTCGTCTCCTCCTACCCGTCGATCTCGCCGGAGCTGCTTGCCGAGCAGGGCCACCGGTACAAGGCGCTGTTCGACGTCTTCCGGCGGCAGGCCGGCAAGCTCGACTCGGTCACCGTGTGGGGCGAGTCCGACGACGTCAGCTGGCTGAACACCTGGCCGATCCCGCGGCTCAACGCGCCCCTGCTCTTCGACCACGACCTGCAGGCCAAGCCCGCGTACTGGGCCGTCGTGGACCCGTCCAAGCTGCCGCCGCTCGTGCGCAAGCTGGAGGCGCCGGCGGGGACGGTGAAGGTGGACGGCAGGCGGGACCTGCAATGGGACCTGCTGCCCGACGCGTCCCTCGCGCGGGTGGGCGACGTGTCGGCCGGCTTCCAGGCGCGGTCGGCCGCTGACGGCATGTACGTGCTGGCCGAGGTCTCCGACCCGACCCTCACCGCGCAGGACAAGGTGACGTTCACCGTGGACGGCACCACCTACACCGTCACCCGTGCTGGGGGCCCCAAGGCGGCCGCGCGGCGGACCGCGACCGGGTACCGCGTGGAGGCGCTGGTTAAGAAGGGCACCGACGTGGACGTGACCGTACAGGACGGAAGCACCACGACCTCCTGGACCGGCAAGGTGACCACCGCCCCCGCCGTCAAGCTGTCCTCAGCCCCGCACCGTGCGAAGCCGCCCGTGCTGGACGGCGTGGCGGAGCCGGCCTGGTGGGGCGCACCCGAGATCCGTACCGCCACCTGGATCCAGGGGACCTCTGGCGCCACCGCCAAGGTCAGGTCGCTGTGGCACGGGTCGGTCCTGTACGTGCTGGCCCACGTGACGGACCCGACCCTGAGCGAGGAGTCCCCGAACCCCTGGGATCAGGACTCCATCGAGATCTTCGTCGATCCCGGCAACGGCAAGACGAAGGGCTACACGGACGACGACGGCCAATACCGGATCAGCTTCACCGGCCGGGTCACGGTCGGCGGCACCTTCGACGCGGCCGGCGTCAAGGACAACGTGTCGGCGGCGGCCAAGGCGGTGCCCGGCGGGTACGTGGTGGAAGCGGCCATCAAACTGCCCACGATCACGTTGGCGGAAGGGACGTTGCTGGGCTTCGACGTCCAGGTGAACGACGCGACGGGCACGGCCCGCACCGGCGCGGTGACGTGGAACGACGCCACGGGCCGCAGCTACCTGGACACCAGCCACTGGGGCGTGCTCCGCCTGGCCGGCTAGGTACGGCGGCACCTTCGGCCCACCTCTGAACGTTCGGGGGTGGGCCGCGTTCAACACGGCCATGACGAGCAGTGCCACGAGTGACCGTCGTACTCAACGGCAAAGGGGACCGCGTGCGGGAGCGGTGCCCCCCACACCTGCTCACCCAACCCGCACAGCGCGCTGAGGCCGGTGGTGAGGCTCGCCACATGGCCGACCACGGCGACCGTCTCGCCGCCATGTTCGGCGGCGATCGAGGTGAGGGCGGCGACGATCCGCGAGGTGACGGCGTGCCCGCCCTCGCCGTCGCCCACCGCCTCGCTCAGCCGCCCCTCCACGATCCACGCACGGAGAACGTCTGCCGTGCGTGCTCGAATCGCTGGATCGGTGGTGCCTTCCCAGCGGCCGATACCCACTTCCACCAGGCCGGGCAGGACCGCTACGTCGACGCTGAGCCGTCGCGCGATGATCTCAGCGGTTTGCTGGGCCCGAACCGCCGTACTGGCATATATCCGGGCCACTCCCTCGGAAACCAGTCGCTGCGCCGCCTCAGCGGCCTGCAGACGTCCCTCTGGCGTCAAGGCGGCGAGGGGGAGCGCGCCGGCCGCCCGGGAGATGACGTTCTCCGACTCCGCATGCCGCAGACACAACATCCGCACATGATCACTCATCATTTGAACCATAGGTCGAGCCGCGCAGACGGCGGCGTTTCCGTGAGCATCTTTCTGGTGAAGGCATCGCGTGTCACAGTGCTGCGGTGGCTGATATGTCTCTGGAACCATTTGCGCCTCGGCGCGCGGCCGAGGGCGATCTCCTCGCCTGGTGCACGGTGTTCGGCGAGGGACAGGGCGAGGTGTCCGGGGATCGGATCCTGGCGGCGGCGCTGGCGGAGCGACTTCTCGCCGAGGAGGGCTCCTCCGTGCTGCGCTGGGCCGCTCGTGGTGGCGACCGTGGATCGATCATGGGCGTGGCCGAACTGCGGCCGCAGCCGCACGATCCGCGGATCGGCTTTCTGCGTCTGTTCGTGCCGCGGGCGGACCGTCGCAAGGGCGTAGCCTCGGCGCTGCTGGCGCGGATCGCCGAGGACGCTCGCCTTGCTGGGATGGATCGGATCCAGGGCATCGTGCCGGGCGGAGGGCCCGGGGAGGCTTTCGTCTTCGGCCGGGGCGGCGTACGAGAGCTACTGCGCTTGCACCTTCAGGAGCAGCGGATCGATGAGCGGGTGCTGCGCCGCTGCGGTGAGCTGGCGGCGTGTCCGGATCCCGCCGCCTACACCTTGGCGCACTGGCGCGGCTCGGCTCCCGAACCGCAGGCCGCCTCGTTCGGGGACGTGATGGGTCATGTCTCGGACGCGCCCGGTGCCGCATGGCAAATGGCGCCTCGGGCCTGGGACAGGGCAGCGGTGCGTGCCTGGGAGGCGCAGATGACCGCGGGCGGCGAGAAGCTGATGGTGTGCGCGGCCGTGCACCGAGCGACCGGTCAGGTCGTCGCCGCCACGGTGACCATCGTCCCGGCGGGTGATGGCTCGGCGGCGCGACAACACGACACCGCGGTGCTTCCTCAGCACCGGGGGCGCGGCCTGGCCCGTTGGATCAAAGCCGAGCAGACCCTGCGGCTGCGCGCGGCCTTCTCCGGGGTCCGCGCCGTCACCACCACCGTCAACCGGCAGAACCTGGCGATGGTGGCGGTCAATCGGGCCGTGGGCTACCGGACAGTCGGTGAACGGCTCCTGGTGGAGGCGCCCCTTGCGGCAGGGGCTGAAGGGTGAGCCGGCCGTCCTGGGCGGAACGATCGGTATGTGGCAACGGCTCAGCAGGTGAAGGGTGAAAATCGTTCTCTTCGCTGTCATGGCGGTATACGCGGCGATGTGGGGGACCGAGAAGCACGGGGTCGTGGTAGGCGCCATTATCGGGCTGAGCTACATAGTCCTGCTTGGAGGTGCTCTGCTCGTTCGCTGGTGTCGCAAACCATCGAATCAGGTGGAGCTATCAGATCCAGTGGCCCGATGAGGTGGTTCACCCGGTCACGATTCGGCCTTGAGGATGTGCTCGGCGAGTTCACGAGCGGAGGCCGCGGGGTTCGTGCCGGGCCGGGTGGCTCCGGCGGCGAGCGTACCGTCGATGAGCAGCAGGAGCTGGTCGGCCGCGTGTGCGGGCCGTCGGTGCCCTAGCTTGACGAGTTCCTGCTCGAGAAGCCGGTGCACACGTCGCCGGTAGTCCCGGGTGATGGCATGCCCTGGGTGGTCGGGATCGGCCAGGGCCAGATCGGCGGCCAGGTAGCGGCAGCCGCGGAAATCCGGCCCGGCGATGACCTCGGCGAGCCTGTCGAAGATGGCGAGGAGGCGGTCGCGCGGGTTCTCGCCTGCGGCCCGCATGATCTCCTGATAGCGCGCTTCGTCCTCGGCTGTGCTGCGCCTGAGCACCTCGGCGATCAGTCCGTCCTTGCCGCCGAAGTGCTCGTACAAGGAGCGCCTGGCTACGTTCGCGGTTTTGAGGAGGGTGTCGACGCCGATGCCCACGCCGTGGCTGTAGGTCAGCTTCTGGGCGGCCTCCAGGAGGCGTTCTCGCGGGCCGGGCGTGACGCGCCTCCGTACCACGGCCGATGTCATCGACCACTTCAACCGGGCCTTCGTCGACCACGTCCCTGACGCGCTCACCGACCTGATCGGTGACGACTGCGTGATGGAGGCGATCCAACCGGCCCTGAAGGCGCCCGTTACGAAGGTCGCGAGGCCTGCCTGACGTTCTGGCAGGCGCTCGCCGAGGACCGCAGCACCCAGTTCGAGCCCGAGGAGGTGGTGGTCGCCGGCGATCGCGCGACGATCCGCTGGCGCTACCGCTTCGGCGACGGTCCCGCCGACTCGGTGCGGGGCGTGAACCTCATGCGCGTACGCGACGGCCTGATCGTCGAAGCCCTCGGCTACAGCAAGACCGCAGGCGAGGTCCCCCTGGCCGCCGAACAGGCCAGTGAGGGATCCCTTGCGTAGCTATCACGTCAACAGCGGCGAGGGGATCGACGGTCTGACGATCAGGCATCACGAAGACCCCGTTCCGGGCGCCGGCCAGGTCGTGGTGGCCGTGCGCGCCACTTCACTGAGCTATCGCGAGCTGATGGTCCTGCGCGGCTACTACGTCTTGCCGGTGAAGCCCGACGTCGTGCCGGTGTCGGACGGGGCGGGCGAGGTGGTCGCCGTCGGGCCTGGCGTTGGCGGGTTCCGTGCCGGTGATCGGGTGGCCGCGACGCTCTTCCCGAGCTGGCAGGACGGCCGGTTCGGCGTTCAGCACCTGCCGCAGCGCGGCGGCTCACTGGACGGCATGCTCACCGAGCTCGCGGTCCTCGAGGAGAGCGGGCTCGTGCCGATCCCCGATCATTTGTCGTACGAGGAAGCCGCGACGCTTCCCTGCGCCGCGGTCACCGCATGGAACGCGCTCACCGGCGACGGCACCGGCCTGCGACCAGGCCAGACCCTGGTGACGCAGGGCTCGGGTGGGGTTTCGCTGTTCGCGCTCCAGTTCGCCAAGGCGCTCGGCGCGCGGGTGATCGCCACCACGAGCAGCCCGGCGAAAGCGAAACGCCTGGCCGACCTGGGAGCCGACGATGTCATCGACTACCGGGCCACACCGGACTGGGCCGCCGAGGTGATGGAGCTGACCGGCGGCCGGGGCGCCGATCGCGTCGTCGACGTCGCCGGCCTGCTGGAACAGTCACTCAAGGCGGTGACGATCGCGGGTCACGTCGCCTGCGTGGGCTTCGTCTCCGATGTCGCGCCGCCCATCGATTCTCGGGTGTTGTTCGCCTCCGGCGCCACCGTACGCGCCGTCGCCGTCGGCAGCCGCGCGGAGTTCTTCGCGATGAACCGTGCCATCGAGGTCAACCGGATCCGTCCCGTCATCGACCGCGTGTTCCCCTTCGACGAGGCGCCCGACGCCTATCGCTACTACGCCTCCGGCAAGGCGCTGGGGAAGGTCGTCATCCGGATCCGGCTCTGAGGACTCCCTCGCCACCAACTTCAAGGCCGAATCGGGCGGCTGGGCGACGATTCGGCGGATTGCGTCACTGTCGGCGAGCTGGGATCCGGCCGTCATCGGCCGCCATCAGTACGTGACGTACTTGACGTACTTAAGCGGGAGAGGCATCCTGAAGGCACGCTCCAGTGGAGGTGCCAGCATGACCGCCGTTCATTTTGACAGCTACACAGAGGCTCGTGCGCATCTCAAAGCACTCTTGGACGCGGCTGAACGCGGCCGTGTGGCCACGGTGCGTCGAGAGTCCTCTACGACTGCCCTCGTGGACGTCGATAGACTGCGCCACTATCTCGCTGCGGTCACTCCATCTCGCGCCCAGGCGGTTCCCGAGGCCGACGGTTGGTCAATCTTCATTCCTGGGCTGCCGATCGCAGCCGACGGCCGCACCTTCGATGAGGCCGTCATGGAAATGGTTGATGCGCTCCGCGAATACGCGGAAGACTGGCAAGACCACCTGCTCGATGCCCCCAACCACCGCGAGAACTGGGGGCTGGTGCAGTTGATCAGCCTCAGTGATGACGATCAGCTACGCGAATGGCTGGTGGGGAAGGCCCGATGACCTGGCCCCAGCCCACACGCGAGGACCACGATCGGTTCTGTCAGGTCGAGGGCTGGCGTCCGGTGCGGAACGCCCGCGGGCGAACGGGGACCCACCATGTCATCTACGAGCTGAACCTTCCCGATGGCCGGATCCTGAGAACGCGGATCTCCCATCCGGTCGATCGAAGCACCTACGGCCAGAGCATATGGGGTCACATACTGCGTGATCAGCTACAGGTGGACGAGGCAACGTTCTGGGCGTGCGTCAAGGACGGTGCCTTGCCCGATCGCGGTACACCCAAGCTGCCGTCACACGCATTGCCCGCCGATCTTGTTCATATGCTGATCTCTCGAGTGGGTCTGGCTGAGGCCGAGGTCGTGGTGATGAGCAAGGAGGACGCCGTTGCGAGGCTGCAAAAGTACTGGACTGAAGGCGTCTGATCCACCACGCCTTCGATGACACACGGCTGAACGAATGAGCCGAAGACCTCTTCGGTGGCGGGTGGCATCAGGCGCCCACCACCTAGTGCTGTGACCGGAAACGATCACCGGGTTGAGTAAGAGTTCAGGCTGCCGGGGCCAGGGGGCGGCCGCCCCAGCGGATGCCTTTCTCGCTTCGGACGCGGGCGCGTTCGCGGCGTTGTGCGGCCAGCACGTCGGGGTGGCGGGCGTGGGTATTGCGCCAGCGCAGGTAGGCGTGCAGGGCGCGGGTCTGGACGGTGTGGTTGGGATGGTTGGAGTTGGCCAGGGTGAATTGGCGCAGAGGTCCGAAGTGCGCCTCGATCGGGTTGGCCCAGGAGGCGTAGGTCGGCGTGAACAGCAGCATGACCTTGTGTTTTGTGGCCCAGGCGCGGATGCGCCGGTTCTTGTGTGCTGACAGGTTGTCCAGGATGACGTAAATCGGTGCGCCGTCTGGGCGGGCGGCGCGGATGGATTTCAGGGCGGCCCAGGTGTGGTTGCTGCCCTTGCGCCGGTGGTTGACGCCCCACAGCAGGTCGTCGCCGACGGAGTAGCAGCCGTGAAAGTAGGTGACGCCGTGAGTGCGGTGGTAAGTGGCCGGCAGCCGGTCCGGTTCGCCTTGCGGTGCCCAGCCCGTCCCAGCGGTGGGGCGGATGCCGAGCGGGCCGAACTCGTCAAAGGCGAAGGTGCGCTCGGGCCGCTGGGTCAGGGCGTATTCGATCTGGTCGAGCTTGGCGTCGAAGTCCGGATCGGGTGATTGTTTCCAGGTCTTGGTGCGTTGGAAGGTGATCTGGCGGCGGGCCAGCAGGGTGCGTAACGCTTCCCGGCCGATCGTGATGGCGCGGCCGGGCAGGCGGCGCAGGTAGTCGAGGAGTTTGCGGATGGACCAGCGGGTGAAGGGCTGGCCGAGCTTGGCAGGTCGGGTGGTGGCCGTCGCCGCGACGAAGTCTTCGTCGTCAGGGCTCAGCAGGCGGGGACGGCCTCCCGCCCACTGAGGGTCCAGGCAGGCCAGCCCGATCTCGTTGAAGCGATGAATCACATCGCGCACGGTGTCCTCATCGGCCTGCACCAGGCGCGCGATGACCGGCACGGTATTGCCACCGGCCGAGGCCAGCAGGATCATCGCCCGCCGATAGCGCACCGTGCTCATCGTGCCTCGCCGCACGATGCGCTGCAGCTTCTGGCCTTCTTGGTCTGTGAGCCTGCGGACCTTGACGGGTTGTGTCACCGGGCCTCCCGAGCGCCGATCGAAGGTGATCAGCACCATCCAACTGGCAGGAGCGTCCTCCACGCCAACCCGGTGATCGTTTCCGGTCACAGCACTAGCCAGTCAACGGGTGGACTTGATGACGCCGGGGGTGCGCCGGAGGCGCCTGAAATGAGGACAGCATTCCCAAGGGGCGCACCTCAGGGAGGACGGCCCGAGTGTCAGCGAGGACCTTTGGGGGTGGGATCCCGTCAGCCCACTTGGTAACAGGGTGGCGGGGCAGGCCTACGG
>NZ_VCKY01000195.1 GCF_005889735.1 Nonomuraea turkmeniaca | reverse complement strand
AGATGTGTATAAGAGACAGCCCCCACTCCGACGCCGACCCGCACTCCCACTCCCACACCCACCGCCACGCAGAGTGACGGCACGCTGCAGATCCTCACCTACCGCGGCTACGCCGAGTACGGCGGCGTCAGCCCCAAGGTCAACTGGGTGGGCTCGTTCGAGAAGGAGACCGGCTGCCGGATCGCCAAGCTCGACACCGTGCAGACCGCCGAGGAGATGGCCGGCAAGCTCAAGGAGCGTCCTTACGACCTCGTCTCCGCCGGGCCCGTGCTGGCCGGCGACCTCATCGCGGCCAAGCAGGTGCAGCCCATCGACCCGGCCAAGGTCAGCGGCTGGGAGGACATCGACGAGCGTTTCCGCGACATGCTGACGGTCCCGGACTCGGGCACGTCGGACAAGGTCTACGGGGTGCCCTACCTGTGGGGATACCACGAGTTCATCTACGACTCGACCAAGGTCAGGGGCGATCTGAAGGAGGCGCTCTCCTCCGAGCGGACGGCGCTGAAGGACAGCCCGCTGACGATCGCCGACGCCGCCCTGGCCGCCGGGGACGGCGAGAAGCCGTTCGAGCTGAGCAAGGACCGGCTCGACCAGGCGATGGCGCTGCTGGAGGCGGCGAAGGAGCGGACCTACTGGACGAGCCCCATCGATCTGGTCAAGGGCTTCGCCACCGGTTCGCTGGATTACGCCCAGGCCACTCCTTACTACCGCCTGCTGCTGCAGAAGGCCGGCAAGCCGGTCAAGACCCTGCACACGCGCGAGACCACCGGATGGGTCGACTCCTGGATGCTCGGCGCCGGCGTGCCCGACACCACCTGCGCCTACCGGTGGCTGAACTGGGTGACCGCGCCCAACGCGCAGCGCGACGCCGCCGCGTGGGTGGGGCTGGCGCCGGCCAACGACAAGGCGTGCAAGGGGCGGGCCAAGGCCATTTGCGACGTGTACGAGGCCGGCAAGCCCAAGCGCATCGACCGTGTGGCGTTCGCCGTGCGGCCGCCCGGGGGTTGCCGTGCGCAGGACGGGGAATGCACTGACTATGCCGCCTGGTCCGATCGGTGGCAGCTACTCGTCAAGTGAGCCAAGGGGGCTGTCGATCCCCACGTGATCCCGCCACGGGCCCGCCCTCATTCCCCCCGCTGGGTGCGGCCCGCGGAGACGCCCCGGGCCTTCCCCCTTCCCGGGGCGTCTCGCTGCCGAGATCGCATCATCGGGAGGGGAACGCCACCACCGTCGCCATCGGCGCAGGCAGCAGGGCCTCGGCGCAGTCGCCGCAGGCCAGCACCGCGGCGTCGTCGGGCAGTCGCCCTACGCGCACGCGCGGCCGCGGCCACCTCTTGTGGCAGACGACACAAGCATCGCCCTCGCGCTGGGCCCAGGTCAGGCCCTCAGGGTCGAACGTCAACATATTCCGCGCCGTTCTTGTCGGACCCCAGTTCATCACGTTTCCAGAAGCCCTCGCCCATCCGTATGTCGGATCCGTTATAACCCTGACCGAGGCCGCGAGCGCCTAGCTGAGCGTCAAGTCAGGGTGAATTCTCTACCCGGGCGGCGGGCGTTACACCAACAAAATCGGGCATCCAGCCGCAAGCTGGATGCCCGATATCTGGGGGTTTCTAGAGTTCGGCGATGGCCTTCTCCAGGATGCCGAGGCCCTCCTCGAGCAGGTGCTCGGGGATCACCAGCGGGGGCAGGAAACGCAGCACGTTGCCGTACGTGCCGGCCGTCAGCACCAACAGGCCCTCGGCGTGGCAGCGCTTGACGATCTCCTGCACGGCGGTCGGGTTCGGCTCCTTGGTGCCGGGCTCGACCAGCTCGATCGCGATCATCGCGCCCCGGCCGCGGACGTCGCCGATGACGTCGAAGCGCTCCTGCAACGCCTTGAGCCTGGGGAGCATGATCTCGCCGATGCGCTGGGCCCTGGCGACCAGGTCCTCTTCCTCGATGGTCTCCAGCACGCCGAGCGCGGCCTCACAGGCGAGCGGGTTGCCGCCGTACGTGCCGCCGAGCCCGCCCACGTGCACCTTGTCCAGGATCTCCGCCCGGCCGGTCACCGCGGCCAGTGGCAGGCCGCCCGCGATGCCCTTGGCCGTGGTGATGATGTCCGGCACCACGCCCTCGTCCTCGCACGCGAAGAGCGTGCCGGTCCTGGCGAAGCCGGTCTGCACCTCGTCGGCCACGAACACGATCCCGTTCTGCCGGCAGAAGTCGGCGATGCGCGGCAGGAAACCCTTCGCCGGCACGATGAAACCGCCCTCGCCGGCGATCGGCTCGATCACCACGGCCGCCACGTTCTCGGCGCCGATCTGCTTGGTGATCATGTCGATGGCCTGCGCGGCGGCCTCCTCGGCGCAGTTCTCCGCGCCGCTCGGCCACCGGAACGGGTACGCCAGCGGCACCCGGTAGACCTCCGGCGCGAACGGCCCGAAGCGGTGCTTGTACGGCATGTTCTTGGCCGTCAGCGTCATCGTGAGCAGCGTGCGGCCGTGGTATCCGTGGTCGAACACGACCACGGCCGGCCGGCCGGTGGCGTGGCGGGCGATCTTGACCGCGTTCTCCACGGCCTCGGCGCCGGAGTTCACCAGGAACGTGCGCTTCTCGTGGTCGCCCGGCGTCAGCTCGTTCAGCTTCTCGCACACCCGGACGTACGACTCGTACGGGGTCACCATGAAACAGGTGTGGGTGAACTCGGCGACCTGCCGCTGGACCCGTTCGACGACCTTAGGCGCGGCGTTGCCGACGTTCGTCACGGCGATGCCCGAGCCGAAGTCGATCAGCGAGTTCCCGTCGGCGTCCTCCACCACGCCGCCGCCGGCGCGGGTGACGAAGACCGGCAGGGTGGTGCCGATGCCGGGCGGGACGGCGGCCTGCTTGCGGGCCAGCAGCTCCTGGGACTTGGGGCCGGGGATCGCGGTCACGACGCGCCGCTCCTGGGGAATGCTCATGGCTTCGACGCTACGGCTGCCTCCTACCTGCGCCGATACGTCGATATGTCACACTAGAGGTGGTCTTCTTTGCCGGAATGGACAAACTCTCGATGCCGCCTACGCTCCAGACCGTGATCCGCCGCATGGGTCTGCGGCCTCTGGCCGGTCCGACGTCGTCGAACGCGGTGGTGCGGTGGGTGGCGGTCAGCGAGCTCGCGGACCCGACGCCGTACCTGGAGGGTGACGAGCTGCTGCTCACGACGGGAATGCGGCTGGAAGCCGATATTTCTGGATATGTCGCCCGGCTCGTGGCCCGCGGCGTCGCGGGGCTCGGCTTCGGCGTCGGCGTCTCGCACGAGGAGATCCCCGCCGCCCTCATCGAGGCGGCAGACCAGGCCGGGCTGCCGCTGCTGGAGGTGCCGCGGGAGACGCCGTTCATCGCGATCGGCAAGGCGGTCAGCGAGCTGCTGGCCGCCGAGCAGTACGAGGAGATCACCCGCGCCTTCGCCGCCCAGGGCCGCCTGACGCGGGCGGCCCTGCGGCCGGAAGGCATGCACGCGGTCATCGACCGGCTGGCCAAGGAGGTCGGCGGCTGGGCGGCATTGCTCGACGAGACCGGCGAGGTGCTCCACGCGACGCGCGGCGCCGACACGGACGCCGTCACCACCGAACTCCTACGCCTCCGCCCGAGTTCTCCGCGTCTGCCGGGACGGGCCGCGACCCGGCGTCCGCCCCGCCGACCAGACCGGGGGAGGAGGCGCGGTGGCCCGCGGAAAGGGTTCGGATGCCGGCGAGCCTGGCGCTGTCGGGGCCGGGGGAGCACATCGTGGTGCAGCCGCTGGGCGGCGGAGCACGGCCGCGCGGCTTCTTCGCCGTCGGGGCCGAGCAGCCGTTCTCACCCGTCACCCACACCGTGATCAACGCCGCCGGATCCCTGCTCACGCTCGCGGTGGAACAGGGCAGAACCAACCTGGCCGCCGAGCGCCGCACTCGCTCGGCCGTGCTGGAGCTGTTGCTGGCCGGGGCGGCGGACCAGGCCCGCGCCGTGCTGGGCCGGCTCGGCGGCCGGCTGCCCCAAGCGCCGCTCCTGGTCCTCGCGACGGACGCCGACGCCCTCGACACGCTGGAGACGCATGCCTTCTCGGCGCTCATCGAGGCCACGGACACCGGTGCGGGCCCGCACACACGGCGGCGCACCGCGAAGGCGATGGCCGTCGCTCTGATGCCCGAGCACGCCGCGGACATGGTGGCCCTGGAGGTGGACGGGCCGGTGGGCGTCAGCCTGCGATCCGGTCACGACCCGGCGGCGTTGCGCGGCGCGCTCGACCAGGCGAGGCGCGCCTTGGACGCGGCCAGGAGCCGCCAGACGGCGGGGACAGGGAAGCCGGAGGCCGCGAGGCGGGGCGGCGCCCGGCGGATCGGCAGGGGCCGCGTGGTGAGGTTCGGCGAGCTGGCCGGGCAGGGCCTGCTCGGCCTGCTCGACCCGTCAGCAGCCCAGGCGTTCTCGGCCGCGCTCCTGGCCCCCCTCACCGAGTACGGCTCCCGCGGTGACCTGGTCGAGTCGCTCCGCGCGTACCTGGACTGCAACGGCCACTGGGACGCGGCCGCACAGCGCCTCGGCGTGCACCGGCACACGCTGCGCTACCGCATGAAACGCGTCGCCGAGCTGCTCGACCGCGACCTCGACGACCCGGGCGTGCGCGCCGAGCTGTGGCTGGCGCTCCAAGCCGCCGCTGCTCCCCGCTGAGCCCGCATCGTCACCCGGTCAGGGCCCGGCGCGTTACGGCTTCTCCACCAGGTAGCAGCAGATGGTCGCCGTGGTGACCGCCTCGTAGGTGCGCCCATCCCGCAGGTGCCCGGCGCGTTCCAAGCTGATGGCCCCGTGCGCCGCCGCCCACAGCGCATCGGCGATCTTCCGGGGCTGGGTCGGCACGAGGTACCCCGCCGAGATGCAGTCGGCG
Organism: Nonomuraea turkmeniaca; assembly: GCF_005889735.1. GTDB lineage: Bacteria > Actinomycetota > Actinomycetes > Streptosporangiales > Streptosporangiaceae > Nonomuraea > Nonomuraea turkmeniaca. The sequence continues at coordinate 15,269 of NZ_VCKY01000195.1, read as the reverse complement.
ATCACTCGATCGAGGATGTTCAGCGCCGCCCGCGCCAGGGTCCTGGCACGTTCGCTGGGTTCGAAGCCGGGGATGGCCCGCTCGAACATCAGGCTGTAGTAGCCGGGCTCGGCCAGGCACGCCTGACGGTACGCCAGCCCGAGCGCGTGCAGGTGCTCCAACGGGTTCCGCCGCGCCGGCACCGCCTCCAGGAGGCGGCGGAAGCGCTCGAACCCCTCCAGATAGAGCGCCTCCGCCAAGCCCTCTCTATTGCCGAACATCGTGTAGATGACGGTCGTCGTACAGCCCGCCTCGGCGGCGATCCTGCGCATGGTCAGGCTGTCGGGACCGTCCGTTTCGAGCAGATTGACCGCCACGTCCAGGAGGCGGGAACGGAGTTCGTCGTGGCTGGCGCGCTCACCCAGGAGGTAGGCGCCTTGCAGCCCCAGAGGCGCCGAGGTCATGAGACCTCCTTCGTGGCCAAGGACCTCTGTGTCCTTGTGACCTCACGCTGTTCGGTCACGGGGCCCACGCCTTTCTCAGATCGGGGGCCCACCGCGCTGGAGACCCGCACCGGATGACTTAGCCATGCCGGAGAACCCTCAAACCACTCCGCATGGTAAACATCCCGAATTAGGTCTACTTCTGTTACATCATGGGTATACCCAGGAGCTTGTACTTAACGGTGAGCGCTGGTGAGGCTCTTGTGCATCGTGGTGTAATTCCCCGATCCTAGGCTTGGCATAACGTCGAGGTATGGACGTGCGTACCTTCTGGCTGGCCGGCCGCCCCGCGACCGGGGACACCGAGCTCACTGTGACCAACCCCCACGACGGCCGGGCGGTCGGCAGGCATTCCGTGCCGACCGATGCCCAGGTCGAGGAGGCCGTCGCGGCCGCCCACGCGGTGGCGCGGCAGGCCGCCGCCCTGCCCGTGCACGTACGGGCCGAGGCCTTGGCCCATGTCTCGCGCCGCCTCGCGGAGCGGGCCGAGGAGATCGCCGACCTCATTACGGCGGAGAACGGCAAACCGATCTTCTGGGCGCGCGGCGAGGTCAGCCGCGCCGTCGCCACGTTCCGCTTCGCGGCGGAGGAGGCCCGCCGCTGGTCGGGCGGCGTGCAGCGGCTCGACACCGAGCCGGCCGCGACGGGGCGCCTGGCGTACGTGTCGCGCGTGCCGCACGGTCCCGTGCTGGCGATCACCCCGTTCAACTTCCCCCTGAACCTGGTCGCCCACAAGGTCGCCCCCGCCATCGCCGTCGGCGCGCCGGTCGTCGTCAAGCCCGCCCCCGCCACGCCGCTGTCGGCGCTGCTGCTCGGCGAGATCCTGGCCGAGACCGACCTGCCCCCGGGGATGTTCTCGGTGCTGCCCGTCGAGAACGAGCGCGCCTCCGCACTGGTCCTCGACCCGCGCCTGCCCGTGGTGTCGTTCACGGGCTCCGCGCCCGTCGGGTACGCCATCGCCGACCAGGTCCCGCGGAAGCACGTCACCCTCGAACTGGGCGGCAACGCGGCCGCCGTCGTCCTGGCCGACGCCGACCTCGACTGGGCCGCCCAGCGCATCGCCCTGTACTCCAACTACCAGGCCGGCCAGAGCTGCATCGCCGTGCAGCGTGTGATCGTCGAGCAGCCCGTCTACGACGCCTTCGTCGAGCGCCTCGTCCCCGCCGTGGCCGGCCTCGTCACCGGCGACCCCGCCGACGAGAAGACCCAGGTGGGCCCGCTCGTCTCGGAGCACGCCGCCGAACGGGTCGAGCAGTGGGTCCAGGAGGCCGTCGCGGCCGGGGCCAAGGTCCTGGCGGGTGGCACCCGGGAAGGGGCCACCATCGCGCCGACGGTCCTGACCGACGTGCCGCACGACGCGAAGGTCGCCTGCGAGGAGGTCTTCGGCCCCGTCATGATCCTTCAGCCGGCCGCCTCGGTCGGCGAGGCGTACGCGATGGTCAACGACTCCAAGTACGGCCTCCAGGCCGGAGTGTTCACGCGCTCGCTGGACGCCGCGTTCCAGGCGAACCGGGAGCTGGAGGTGGGCGGCGTCATCATCGGCGACGTGCCGTCGTACCGGGCCGACCAGATGCCTTATGGCGGGGTGAAGGACTCGGGCATCGGGCGCGAGGGACTGCACTCGGCCATGGAGGACCTGACGTACGAGAAGGTCATGGTGCTGACCGGCCTCACGCTCTAGCCGGAGCTCCTCGATCGGGTCGCGGGCGCTCGCTCTCATGGGCGGCGCCCGCGAGCCCGTCACGATCGTGCCTGCGGCGCCGGCGGACGCGCCCGCGAGGCGAAGGTTCGGTCAGCCGACCGTGACGACGGGGCCGGAGGTGTCGTCGTCGAGATCGACCTCGACGCCCATCTCCTCGGCCAGCCGCAGCGCCTCCTCGATCAGCGTCTCCACGATCTGCGACTCCGGCACGGTCTTGATGACCTCGCCCTTGACGAAGATCTGCCCCTTGCCGTTGCCCGAAGCCACCCCCAGGTCCGCCTCACGGGCCTCGCCGGGGCCGTTGACCACGCAGCCCATCACGGCCACCCGGAGCGGGACCTTCAGCCCCTCCAGGCCGGCCTGGACCTGGTCGGCCAGGGTGTAGACGTCCACCTGGGCGCGGCCGCACGAAGGGCAGGAGACGATCTCCAGGCCGCGTTCGCGCAGCCCGAGCGACTCCAGGATCTGGGCGCCGACCTTGACCTCCTCGACAGGGGGCGCGGAGAGCGAGACGCGGATCGTGTCACCGATGCCCTCGGCCAGCAGCGCGCCGAAGGCCACGGCGGACTTGATCGTGCCCTGGAAGGTCGGCCCGGCCTCCGTGACGCCCAAGTGCAGCGGGTAGTCGCACTTGGCGGCCAGCAGCCGGTACGCGTTGATCATGACGACCGGGTCGTTGTGCTTGACCGAGATCTTGATGTCCCTGAACCCGTGCTCCTCGAACAGGGAGCACTCCCACAGCGCCGACTCGACCAGGGCCTCGGGGGTGGCCTTGCCGTACTTCTGGAGCAGGCGGGGGTCGAGGGAGCCGGCGTTGACGCCGATCCGGATGGGGACACCGTGGTCGGCGGCAGCGCGGGCGATCTCGCCCACCTTGTCGTCGAATTTCTTGATGTTTCCGGGGTTGACCCGGACGGCCGCGCAGCCCGCCTCGATGGCGGCGAACACGTACTTCGGCTGGAAATGGATGTCGGCGATGACCGGGATCTGCGACTTCTTCGCAATGATCGGCAGCGCGTCGGCGTCGTCCTGGGAGGGGACGGCCACGCGGACGATCTGGCAGCCTGACGCCGTCAGCTCCGCGATCTGCTGCAACGTGGCGTTGACGTCGGCGGTCACCGTCGTCGTCATCGACTGCACCGAGACGGGCGCGTCGCCGCCCACGGGCACGCTGCCGACCATGATCTGCCGGGAGTGCCGGCGTTCGGCGAGCGGCTTGGGGCGGACGGTCGGGATGCCGAGAGCTACGGAAGTCATTTCAACCCTTACTGTGACGACGGTTTCAAGTCTATGTAGCTAGCGCGACTGCCCGGCTGTGAGTTCGGCCGCACGCGCACGGGCCCAGGCGTCGGCCGCGAGCACCTCCTCCACCGAGTCCGCCGGTGTCACGGCGTGCTCCTCGACGACCTTGGCGACGGTGTCGACGATCGCCAGGAAGGGCAGCTCGCCCCGCGTGAACGCCTCCAAGCAGGCCTCGTTGGCCGCGTTGTAGACGGCGGGCGCGGTGCCGCCCTCGGCGCCGACGTGCCGGGCCAGCGCCACCGCCGGGAACGCCACGTCATCCAGCGGCTCGAACGTCCACGTGTGCGCCTTGCTCCAGTCGATGGCCCGGGCCGCGCCGGGCACGCGGTGCGGGTGGCCGAGCGCGAGCGCGATCGGCAGGCGCATGTCGGGCGGGCTGGCCTGGGCCATGGTCGAGCCGTCCACGTATTCGACCATGGAGTGGATGATCGACTGCGGGTGCACCACCACCTCGATCCGGTCGAAGTCCAGGTCGAACAGCAGGTGCGCCTCGATCACCTCCAGGCCCTTGTTGACCAGCGTCGCCGAGTTGATCGTGATCACCGGCCCCATGGACCAGGTGGGGTGGGCCAGCGCCATCTCGGGGGTGACGTCGGTCATCTCCTCGCGCCTCATGCCGCGGAACGGCCCGCCGCTGGCGGTCACCACGAGCCGCTTGACGCTGTCCGGGTCGTACGCGCCGGGCCCCGAGGCCCACAGGCACTGCTGCAGCGCCGAGTGCTCGGAGTCGACCGGCAGCAGCTGACCGGGCTTGGCCAGCCGCTTCACCAGTGGCCCGCCGATGATGAGGGACTCCTTGTTGGCCAGGGCGAGCGTCCTGCCCGCCTCGAGCGCGACGAGCGTGGAGGTGAGCCCGAGCGCGCCGGTGATGCCGTTGAGCACGGTGTCGCACGGCCACGCCGCCACCTGCGCGACCCCTTCGTGGCCGCCGAACACCTCGGGCCGGGCGCCGTGCGCGGCCAGCGCCTCCTTCAGCGCGGGCACGGCCGCCTCGTCCGCCACCGCCACCGCATCGACGCCGAACTCGGCGGCCTGCCTGGCCAGCAACTCGACACGGCCGCCCCCGGCGGCCAGCGCCGTGACCTTGAAGCGGCCAGGGTCGGCGGCCATGACGTCGAGGGCCTGGGTGCCGACCGAACCGGTGGAGCCGAGCAGGACGACGGAGCGGAGGGTCTCTGCATGCACGTGTCCATTGTCCCCGCTGCCGGGGGCGGCCGCGCACCGGGTGGCGGACGTACCGAAATTCCCGTACTTATGTGACGCGAGATAACAGAGTAGATTTACGTCGGAATATTGCTATATCGGTATGCGCGAATCTTGAGAAATCTGGATATTGCGGCGGCTACCTTCCAACCTCAGGTCCGGTTTCGGGAGGTACGTAATGCACCGCAGATTCGCCCTTCTTTCCACCCTCGTCCTCACCGCGGGAAGCGCCGCCCTGCTCCCCGCGACAGGGGCGCAGGCTCACGTCCACATGCGGCCGAAGCCGGCCCAGCACGCGGCCGCGGATTCGGTGTCCGAGCAGCGGCAGGTCCTCGGGTACTGGACCGAGCAGAAGATGGAGTCGGCCGAGCCGCTGGCCGCGCCGGGTCCCAAGAAGGGCATGAAGCTCGCCACGGCGGACGGGGGCAACCCGTGGTCGGCGGCGCCCACCAAGGAGCCCGCCAGCGCGTCCGCCGGTGGCCAGGCGTTGCAGGCGGCCAGGAGCGGAGGTGAGCCATGGACCGGCGGCGGCGCGGTCGTGAAGACCACCGGCCGGATCTTCTTCACCACGCAGGGCCGCAACGCCTCGTGCTCGGGATCGGCGGTGACCAGCGCCAACAGGAGCGTGGTGATCACCGCAGGTCACTGCGTGAAGTTGAACGGGGCCTTCCACACCAACTGGGTCTTCGTGCCGGGCTACGACAAGGGCGCTCGCCCCTTCGGCACCTGGGCCGCCACGAAGTTGCTGACCACGCAGCAGTGGAACGCCAGGGAGGACGTCAACTTCGACATGGCCGCCGCCGTGGTGGCGCCGCTCGGCGGCAAGACGCTGGTCGACGTCGTGGGCGGCCAGGGCGTGGCGTTCAACCAGCAGAGACGCCAGCAGATGTACTCTTTCGGCTACCCGGCCGCGGCCCCGTACGACGGCTCGAAGCTCGTCTACTGCAGCGGCCGCACCTTCGACGACTTCCTGATGTCCGACGACCTGGGCTTGACCTGTAATATGACAGGCGGTTCGAGCGGCGGTCCGTGGATGCAGAGTTTCAGCGAGTCCACCGGCCTCGGCACCGTTAATTCGGTCAACAGCTTCAAATACAACTTCGCCCCCAACTGGATGTTCGGCCCCTATTTCGGGAACGAAGCCCAAGCGGTCTACCAAGCTGCGCAAACTACCGGCGCACTCTGAAGAATTTACCGAAAGTAGTCACAAGAACACACGTTGTGGTGCACACTCGGGGGGCATGACCCTGAGCACCCCCATGCTGGTGGCCGCCCCGCTCCTGGCGGGGTTGATGGGACCCGCGCTCCTCGGTGCGGCTCCCGGCACACGGCAGGCCGACGGACCTGTGACCACGCCCGTCCACACCACTGAGCGGACCCGGGTGGTCGAGCACGTGGCCGCCCGCACCGCCGCGGAGCAGCAGCGCGTGCTCGAGTACTGGACGCCGCAACGCATGGCCAAGGCCCTGCCGATCGACCTGCTCGACATCGTGACGGACGGCGAGCGCCTGCTGGACGGCGAGCGCCTGCTGGACGGGCTGCCCGGCGGGGCGGCACTCAGCAGGTCCGCGCAGCAACTGGTCGACGTGGACGCCGCCGCCAAGATCGGGGACAAGAGGGTCGGCCTGGCCCAGCGTGTCCCGCGGGAGGCCCCGCTCGTCCTCCCGCGGACGGCCGCCTCCAAGCTGCCCATGCCGAGCCGCCAAGCGGCGGCCAAGCCGGACGCGACCACGATCGGCGCGCGCTGGAACACCGGCGGCGCCGTGGCCAGGACCACGGGGCGCGTGTTCATGACCGTGGGCGGCGCCGACTTCGTCTGCTCGGCCAGCACGATCAGGAGCGCCAACAAGGACGTCGTGGTCACCGCCGGCCACTGCGTCAAGGACGGCGCCGGCGAGTGGGCCGCGAACTGGACGTTCGTCCCCGGTTACGGGGCCCGCGGCGAGCACCCGTACGGCCGGTACGCCGCCCGCCGCATGTTCGTCGCCGAGCCGTGGTCGCGCGAGGCGAACGACGACTACGACGTCGCCATGGTGGCGCTGGCCACGTCGGGCGGCCGGCACGTCGCCGACGTGGTGGGCGCCCAGGAGATCTCCTTCAACGCGCCGCGGGGCGGGCAGGCGTTCGGCTTCGGCTATCCCGCCGACCCCCCGTACAACGGTGGCCATCTCGTCTACTGCGCGGGCCGGCTGAAGGACGATCCGCACGGCCAGACCCGTGACCAGGGCCTCGGCTGCGACATGACGGCGGGCTCGAGCGGCGGGCCGTGGCTGACCGGGTTCGACGTCTCCACCGGCAAGGGCACGATCACGTCGCTGAGCAGCTTCAAGTACAGCGACGACCGGCGCACCATGTACGGCCCGTACCTGGGCGACGCCGCCAAGACCCTCTTCACCGCGGCGCAACGGGCATAGGACGGCGGCTACGCGCTGCCATGATCCTATTACAGAATGGCAAGCATTTCCCCATACCCAGCGTCATGAGGCGGTCGCACACGGGAGTATCGCAAGGCCTATGACGTGGGAAGGGGGCTGGGTGAAGCGGGTAATGGGGGTTGTCGCCGGTATCGCGGTGCTCGTCGCCGGGGTCGCTGTCGCCGGCGGCGGGGCGCCGGCGGGCGCCGCAGCGAAGGCGCCGGTGTCCTGGGGGACTTGTCCGGCGGTGGCGGGGAAAGCGGTGAATGCGAATGTCGAGTGCGCCACGGTACGGGTGCCGCTCGACTACCGCCAGCCGTGGGGCCACTCGATCAAGGTGGCGATCAACAGGATCAAGGCCAAGGTGTCGCGTGACGCCAACCACCTCGGCACGCTCCTGATCAACCCGGGCGGCCCGGGCGCGTCCGGGCGGGACCTGGCCGAGTACGTCGCCGCCACGCTGCCGGCCAAGGTGAGCGAGCGTTACGACGTCGTGGGGTTCGACCCGCGCGGCGTCGGCGCCAGCGAGCCCTCGCTGCACTGCGTGGACCCGGAGGTCTACTACCAGGCCCCGAGACCGGACGCCGTCCCGCGGACACGGGACGAGGAGCGGGTGCTGCTGAACAGGGCCGCCGAGTACGCCACCCGCTGCGGCCACTTCTGGTCCTGGATGTTGCCGCATCTGACCACCGAGAACTCGGCCAGGGACATGGACACGATCCGCGCGGCCCTCGGCGAGGAGAAGATCAGCTATCTGGGCTTCTCGTACGGCACCTACCTGGGCGCCGTCTACGCCACGCTCTTCCCGCACAGGGTCAAGCGCCTCGTCATGGACAGCAACGTGGACCCGACCGGTGTCTGGTACAGGTCGAACCTGACGCAGGACCAGTCCTTCGAACGCCGGCACCGGCAGTTCCTCGGCTGGACGGCCAGGCATCATTCCACGTACAAGCTGGGCACCACGCTCAAGCAGACGTCGTTCGCCTACTACGCGATGCGCGACCGGCTGCGGACCCGCCCGGCGGGAGGCGTCGTGGGCCCGAGCGAGCTCGACGACACCTTCACTTTCGCCGGGTACAGCGACCGGGTGTGGCCCCAGTTCGCACAGGCGTGGTCGTCGTACGTACGGGAGGGCGACGTCCAGGGCTTGCTCGACATCTACACCAAGCACGGCAAGAACGACGCCGCCGACGAGAACGGCTACGCCGTCTACCTCGGCGTCCAGTGCAGGGACGCCAGGTGGCCGCGCACCTGGGACACGTGGCGGGCCGACATGACCAGGATGCATCGGCAGGCGCCATTCCTGACCTGGCCGAACGCCTGGTTCAACGCGCCCTGCGCCTTCTGGCCGGTGGCGGGTGGCACACCGGTCCAGGTGCACGGTTCACCGAAGTTGCCGCCCATCCTCATGCTCCAGTCCCGTAGTGACGCCGCGACCCCCTATGAGGGGGCCCTGCGGATGCGCAAGCTCTTCCCCAGCGCCCGCATGGTGGTCGACAAGGGCGGCAACCACGGGGTGTCGCTGGCCGGCAACCAGTGCGTGGACCGGCATCTGGCCGCGTACCTGAGAGACGGGTCCGTGCCCGCGCGTGATGCGGTCTGCGACTCGCTGCCCCAGCCGCGCCCGGCCGCCGCCGCCCGCATGGCGGCGGAGCCACCGGCTCAGCGCCACGACCTCCTGGGGGTGCTCGTCGGGTTGCTTGGAGCACGATGACGTCAAGAAAGGGTTACCGTGAGCATCGCGTGATGAGCTAATCGGTGACCCTTCGCGTAGTCTGACCATGTGATGCTGCGTACATCGGCGTCGCGCGTGCTTGACGACAGCGACCGTGACGAGGTTCTCGCCCTGCTGGACTCCGATCCGGTCGCCAACGTCTTCGTCTCCTCCAGGGTGCGGGCCGTCGGACTTAATCCGGCGCGGCTCGGCGGGCAGATGTGGGGATTCGGGCCGCGCGGTGGCCTTGTGTCACTCTGCTACGCGGGGGCCAACATGGTGCCGGTCAGCGCCGGTCCCGAGGCTGTGCACGCGTTCGCTGACCGTGCCCGCAAGCAGGGGCGGCGCTGTTCGTCCATCGTGGGTCCGGTGGACGCGGTCTCCCTGCTCTGGGAGCGGCTCGAGCCGTACTGGGGGCGGGCCCGCGCGATCCGCTGGGCACAGCCGGTCATGGCGACCTCGCGCAGGCCGCCGGTGCCCGCCGACCCGCTCGTGCGGCGGGTGCGGCCGGAGGAGTTCGACATCCTGCTGCCGGCGTGCGTGGCGATGTTCACCGAAGAGGTCGGCGTCTCACCCAACCTCGGCGACGGCGGCGCCCTCTACCGCACCCGCGTCGCCGAGCTGATCAGGATCGGCCGGTCCTACGCCCGCATCGACAACGGGAAGGTCGTGTTCAAGGCCGAGGTCGGGGCGGTCACGCCACAGGCCTGCCAGATCCAGGGCGTGTGGGTGGACCCGGAGCTGCGCGGCAGAGGGCACGCGGTGGCGGGCATGGCCGCCGTGGTCGAGGCCGCGATGGAGTGCTTCGCTCCCGTGGTGACCCTCTACGTCAACGACTACAACCGCTCGGCGCGGGCCGTCTACCGCAAGGTCGGCTTCGTCGAAGTGGACACCTTCATGTCCGTGCTGTTCTAAAGCCGGACGAGCTTGTCGAACAACCTTGCCAGCTCCGTGCCCGGGTCCGCGGTGAGACCCGCGTGCACCGGGCCCGTCTGCACGATCGTGCTGCGGGGCGCCGTCAACCAGCGGAACCTGCCGCCCAGCGGCTCCGACTCCAACGGTCCTGGAGCATCGCCGCAGGCCAGCTCGTACGCGCTGAGCGCCCGGCGCACCGCGTCCACGTCGGCCGTCGGGTCGAGGGCACGCAGCCGGACCGGATCGAGCTCGACCCGCGCGCACAGGTAGCCGCGCGGCTGGCAGTAGAGCAGCACGCCCGCGTTGATCTGCTCGCCCCGCTCCACCCTGGGGATCACGCGGATGACGGCGTACTCGTACACGTCCCTGGTCACCGGCCGCCTCCCCGCCAGAACTCGCCGACGGACCCCGGTCCGGACCGCCGCGGGGCCCGCTCCTCGCCGCGTATCAGCCACTCGCGCGGCCCGTGCGCCCGCCGCAACAGATGATCGACGTACGCCTCCCGCACCGCCTGGGGGTCGCCGAACCCCTGCTCGCCGTCCAGCCACTCGTCGGGCACCAGAGCCGTCACGGTCTCCAGCAGCTCGCGCGTGATCTTCCCCGCCAGGTCCGCGCCCGCGGCCGTCACGTCGCCGGCGAACGGCGCGAGCACGTGGTCACCCGCGTCGAACGGGCGCTGCGGATCCGCCGTGGGCCAGTTGTGATGGAACCAGAGAGACGCGCCGTGGTCGATCAGCCAGGTGTCGCGGTGCCAGACCAGCAGGTTGGGGTTGCGCCAGCTGCGGTCGATGTTGTGGATGAGGCCGTCGAACCACACCACCCGCGCCGCGAAAACCGGGTCCGCCACCCACGCCAGCGGCTCGAACCCCAGGGCGCCCGGCAGGAAGTCCACCGCCAGGTTGAGTCCGGTGCTGGCCTTGAGCAGGTCCTGGACCTCCTCGTCCGGCTCGCGGATGCCGAGTTGGGGGTCCAGGTCGATGAGCTTGAGCTCGGGGGTCTTGAGTCCTAGCCTGCGGGCCAGCTCGCCCGCGATGATCTCGGCGACCAGCACCCGGCGGCCCTGGCCCGCCTCGCGGAACTTCACGACGTACGTGCCCAGGTCATCGGCCTCGACGACACCGGGCAACGACCCGCCCTCCCGCAGCGGGGTCACATAACGGGTGGCTGCGATCTCATCCAGCACGAGACGAGGCTACCGCCCATGCGCCCCACCGTCCTCCCAGGCCCTCTTGCCCACCCCATCCCGCGTCAACCGGTGGGGCGTGGGGCGAAGGGATGTTCCCGTGACGCCTCGACCGCGGCGAAGGCGTAGTCGAGCATGCGGCGCTCATAGCTCGCCTTGGCGTCCCCGACCAGCGTGACGGCCGGCTCGTCCCACGGCTCCACCCGCTGCGCCGAGTAGACCTGCAGCGCGAACGTCGCTTCGACGTCCGCCTCCCGCACGATGCGCTGGACGCCCTCGTGCCAGCCCCGCACCGTCTCCATGGCGAGCCGGTGCAGCTCGGCGGGTGGCATGCCGTCGGGCCGGGGGCGGGGGCTTCCCGCCGGATCAGAGCTTGGCGATGACCTCCTCGGCGAAGCGTTCCATGGTGGCGATCTTGAGCTCGAGCGTGCCCTCCCCGTACCGTGCCTTCTCCTCCGGGGTGGCCAGCCACCACGGGGCGGCCAGGGTGCCGGTCACGCCCTTGGCGGCGAAGCGGCGGTAGACGTCCGCGTCCGGGAGCACGGCCAGCGGCGCGATGATGTCGAACGGCCCGGTCCTGCCGTTCTCGTCGAGATGCCGCCGCAGCGTGTCGAGCACGGGGTCGAGCTGCTCCTCCGTGTAGATGCGGTTGCCGATCCAGCCGTCGCCCGCCCGGGCCGCCCGCCGCAGGGCCGCCTCGCTGTCGCCGCCCACGTACACCGGGATGCGCTGAGACGGGGTCGGCGAGATCGACAGGGGCGGGAGGCCGTCCAGGGCGACCGTCTCGCCCGCCCAGAGCGAGCGCAGCACCGGCAGCATGGCGTCCAGCCGCCGCCCCCGCGTGTGGAAGTCCTGACCGGTGGCGACGAACTCCTCCTTGCACCACCCCACGCCCACCCCGAATGTCACCCGGTCCTGCGACAACACCGCCGCCGTCGACACCTGCTTGGCCACGGTGAACAGGTCGCGGACGGGGGCGATGTAGACGTTCGGCGAGAAACGCAGGGACGTGGTGACGGCGGCCATCGCGCCGACCGTCACCCACACGTCGGGCCAGTGTGTCGTGGCGTCCCAGCGCGGCTTGCCCGACCGCGAGTAGGGGTACGGCGTGGCGAAGTCGGCGTAGAACAGGTGGTCCGAGAGCGTCAGCGTGTCGAACCCGCACCGCTCGGCCGCCCGCGCCAGCTCCACGAACTGATCGGCGTCGACGAACGAGGCCCCCAGCCAGATCTTCATCGGAACTCCGGCGCGACCTTGGTGGCGAACAGTTCCAGGTTGCGCTTGACCGTGTCGAGCGGCAGCACGCCCTGCTGCCCCTGCATGTAGAGCCCGAACCACTCCAGGTCGGGCATCCGGTCCAGCATGCGCTGGATGCCGCGCTTGACGTCGTCCGGCGTGCCGAACAGCGCCATCTCCACGTCGTTCATGCGCTTGGCGTCGCCCTTCTCCGGGGAGATGGGCTTGTGCTTCTCGTCCTCCTTCTTCCGCAGCACCTCCAGATAGCCGAAGGGGCCGAAGAAGGCGGCGAAGTCCTTGGGGATGCTGCGGCCGAAGGTGTTGATCGCCTGCTCGGTGGTGTCCGCGATCCCGACGATCTTCAGGATGCCGGTGTGCTCGCCCAGCTTGTAGTGGCGGCCCTGCTTGGCGGACTCCTCCTGGTACAGCTTGGCCTTGGCGGCGTGGTCGTCGGGATTGGGGGTGAACATCCACGGCAGGATGTTCTCCTGGGCGGCCCTGATGACCGACCGGTCCGAGATCGTGAACGGCTGCCACAGCTCCGGATGGGGATTCTGGTACGGCCTGGGGCAGACGGAGACGGCCTGCACCTTTCCGTCCTCGGAGAGCTCGCCGGGCGCGCCGAACGTTCGCGTCCATTCAACGGCCGGCCACCCCTCGATGCCCTCGTACGGATAGGGCACCTGGTAGTCGAGCACGTCCGACTTGTAGCGCAGGGTCTCCTCGGTCCACGCCAGCTTCATGATCTTCAGCACCTCGCCGAACACGTCAAAGTTCCGCGTGTCGGAGGCGGAGCCGTCCGAGCGGGCGGCGGCCGCGTGCCAGCGCTGGCCCAGGACGTTCATCCAGCGGTTCTGGTAACCCCGGGCCACGCCCAGCCGCAGCCTTCCTTTGGAGAACTGGTCGAGCAGCGCCACGTCTTCGGCCGCCCTGATCGGGTCCCACGCGGGCAGCACCAGGCCGAGCGGCGCGAGCAGGATCCGCTCGGTGCGCGCGGCGAGGTCGGTGAGGAACATCAGGGGATTGACCGAGAACTCCATGCCCTCGGAGTGGAAGTGGTGCTCGGTCATCATCAGCGCGTCGAACCCGAGCTGGTCGGCGTGGACGGCGATCTCCCGGACCTCGTGCAGCAGCTTCTGGTACGACTCCGTGTCCCGCCCGATGGGGCGCTTGGCCTTGGCGTTCTCCTCTGCCGCGTATCCAGAGCCTGGAATCTGCGGATTCAGGAAGATGGAAAACTTCACCGGGGACCTCTTTCCGCGGACGGTTCCTTCGCAAGGTACTCTGGAAATCTTAGCCGAGCAATCGCTTGGTTAACTACGAGGAGGCCGCATGAGACTGGGTGTCACGATGTTCGCCACCGACACGTCCATGCCGATCGCGGAGTTGGCCAGGGCCGCGGAGGAACGCGGCTTCGACTCCCTCTACGTGCCGGAACACACCCACATCCCGGTCTCGCGCCGCACGCCGCCCGCCGCCGGTCAGGACGAGCTGCCGGAGGAGTACAAGCGCACGCTCGACCCCCTCGTCGCCCTCTCCTTCGCCGCCGCCGCGACCCGCCGGTTGCGCGTGGGCACCGGCATCCTGCTCGCCGCCCAGCGCGACCCCATCGTCACGGCCAAGGCCATCGCCACGCTCGACCACCTGTCCGGCGGGCGCGTCGTGGTCGGCGTCGGCTTCGGCTGGAACGTCGAGGAGATCGAGAACCACGGCGTCCCGTACGGCCGCCGCCGCGAGGTCGCCCGGCGCAACGTTCTGGCCATGCAGGCGCTCTGGCGTGACGACGTGGCCGCGTTCGACGGCTTCGAGCCGTCCTGGTGCTGGCCGAAGCCGCAGAACGGCCCGCCCGTGTACGTGGGCGGCGCCGCGGGGCCGAAGTTGTTCGCCCACGTCGCCGAGTACGCCAAAGGCTGGATGCCGATCGGCGGCTCCGGCATCAGGGCGGCGCTGCCGGTGCTGCGCGAGGCGTGCGAGAAGGCGGAGCGGCCGATGGCCGAGGTGATCCCGTTCGGGACCCGTCCGACCAGGGAGAAGCTCGACTATTTCGCCGGGCTCGGCATCGAGGAGGCGGTGGCCACCCTGCCCAGCGGCCCGGCCGACACGGTGTTGCCAATCCTCGATGATTATGCGCGGCTGATCTAACCCCCGGCATAATGCCGCAGTATGTCCGAGCTACGAGCCGATGACCCGCGTCAGCTGGGGTCGTACCGGGTGTCGCGCAGGCTCGGCCAGGGCGGCCAGGGTGTCGTCTACCTCGGCCATTCGCCGCAGGGGGCGCAGGTCGCGATCAAGCTGCTGCACGCCAGCCTGTCCGACGATCCCGCCGTGCGCCGCCGCTTCCTGGGAGAGGTGGAGGCGGTGCGCAGGGTGGCGGCGTTCTGCACGGCCCAGCTGCTCGACGCCGACCTCGAAGGGGACCGGCCCTACCTGGTCAGCGAGTACGTCGAGGGGCCGTCGCTCCAGCAACACGTGCTCGCCAAGGGGCCGCGGCTGGGGGGCTCCCTGGACCGCCTGGCCATCGGCACCGCCACCGCGCTGGGCGCCATCCACCGGGCCGGGGTCGTGCACCGGGACTTCAAGCCGGGCAACGTGCTGCTGGGGCTCGACGGGCCGCGGGTGATCGACTTCGGGGTGTCCCGGCTGGTCAACACCACCACCGTGACGACCAGCCAGATCCCCGTCGGGACGCCGGCGTACCTGCCGCCCGAGCGCATCAAGGGCGAGACCGCCGGTCCGGCCGCCGACCTGTGGGCGTGGGCGCTGACCGTCGCGTATACCGCGACCGGGCGGCACTCGTACACGGCGGACACCTATCAGGAGGTCCTGGCCAGGATCCTGTACGGGAAGCCGGCCCTGGGGCCGCTGAGCGGGCGGCTGCGCGAGATCGTGGAGGCGTGCCTGGCGCCCGAGCCGGGGGATCGGCCGGATGCCGAGGAAGTGCTGCGCTGGCTGCTGGGGCAGGACGCGGCGGGCGACGACGTGCTGTCGTCGGGCGCGATGGCCGCCCTGGGCCCGCAGTCCGGTGGGACCACGGACCCGGACCCGACGACCAGCTTTCCCGTGGTCACCCGGCCCGACGCGCAGAAGGAGGCCAGGCGGCGCCCGCGGACCTGGCAGG
>NZ_VCKY01000194.1 GCF_005889735.1 Nonomuraea turkmeniaca | reverse complement strand
AGGGTGGACGGCGAGGCGGGGTGCCAGAGGAGCGGGTCGGAGCCGAGCTCGATCAGCAGCGGCACCTGCTCCCGGCACCAGGGCGAGATCGCCAGCAACCCGTTCCGGACGCCTTCGGCGAACTCCTTCCACGGCATCCACCGCACCTCCCCCACCTCCTCCGGGTTGGGCGCGACGGGCCCGTCGATCGTGACGCGGTAGACCGGGCACAGCTCGTGCTCGACGATGCCGTTGGCCATGACGGCCCGGTACGCGAAGCCGGGCAGCAGCAGATCCACCCGCTGGACGGCGAGTCCGAGCTCATACGACAGCCGGCGCACGACGGCCCGATCCAGCGCCTCTCCCGGCAACGGGTGACCGCAGCAGCTGTTGGTCCAGACCCCCGGCCAGGTGACCTTGTGATCGGCCCGCTTGGTGAGCAGCACGCGACCTTCGTGATCGAAGACATAGCTGGAGAACGCCAGATGGAGCGGGGTCTCCCGGCCGTGCACCGACGTCTTGGGCGCGGTGCCGAGCGCCCGGCCGTCACGATCGACCAGCACAACGTGTTCCTCAGTCGTCACGCTATGAAGCGTACGAGATCGTGACCACCGCTGGGAACGCCGGGCACACCTGCGGCACCACCTCCGCCGCATCCTATGAGACGGCCGCTTGGCTAGGCTGGCGGCGTGTCATTCGTCGCCGACCTCCGCGTGGTTCTCCGCGGCAGGGACTTCAGAAGGTTGTTCGGCACGCGCCTGGTCTCCCAGTTCTCCGACGGGATCTTCCAGTTCGCGGTCACCGGCTTCGCCTTCTTCAGCCCCGAGAGCCAGACGACCGCGCTCCAGGTCGCCGCGGGCCTGGCGGTGTTGTTGTTGCCGTACAGCCTGCTCGGTCCGTTCGTCGGCGTGTTCATCGACCGCTGGTCGCGGCGCCAGATCCTGGTGGTCGCGCCCTTCGTGCGCGGCGCGCTGCTGCTGGTCGCGGCCGGGCTGGTCGCCGCCGACGTGCCGGATCCCTTCTTCTACGCCGCGGCGCTGGCCGTGCTCGGCGTCAACAGGTTCTTCCTCGCCGCGCTGGGCGCCTCGCTGCCGCACGTGGTGCCCACCGAGCGGCTGCTGGCGGCCAACGCGGTCACGCCCACGTCGGGCACCGTGGTGACGTTCGTGGGCGCGGGGGTGGGGTTCCTCCTGCGGGAGCTGTTCGGCGGCGACGACTCCGGCGTGGCGCTGTTGCTGGTCACCTCAGGGGTGGTGTTCGGGCTGAGCTCGCTGGTCGCGCGGACGATGGACCGGCAGTTGCTCGGCCCCTGGAACGACCCCAGCCGCCCGCAGGCCGGCAAGGCCGTCCGGAACGTGGTCGTCGGGCTGGTCGACGGCGCCAAGCACCTGGTCGGGCACCGGGTGGCGGCCGCCACCCTGGGCGCCATGGCCGCGCACCGTTTCTTCTACGGCATGGCGACGGCGCTCGGCATCATCCTCTACCGCTACTACTTCTACGATGGCGACACCGACGCCGCACTGCGCGGGGTCACCCTGGTCGTGGCCACCTCCGGCGTCGGCTATTTCCTGGCCGTGATCATCACTCCGTACGCGACCGAGCGGTTCACGATCGAGCGCTGGGTGCCGATCGCGCTGTCCGCGGCCGGCGTGCTGATGGCCGCGCTGGTGCTGCCGTTCCAGGAGTGGGGGCTGCCGATCGCGGGGTTCGTGCTGGGCGTGGCCGGGCAGAGCGTCAAGATCTGCGCCGACACCACGGTCCAGCGCGACGTCGAGGACATCTATCTGGGCCGCGCCTTCTCGATCTACGACATGCTGTTCAACGGCATGTACGTCCTCGCCGCGGCCCTGTCGGCGGTGATCCTGCCCGCGAACGGCAAGTCGTACCTGGCCGTCGTGATCGCCGCGGTCGGCTACCCCCTCGCGGCGCTCGCGTACCGGATGATCACCGGCCGAGATCGTTCGACCTCGCCCACTCCGACAACGCCTCGGTAGCCGCCTCCTTGCCGATCATGCCCTTGTCGAGCCTGAGTTCGAGCAGGAACTTGTAGGCCCGGCCCACCACCGGCCCGGGCCCGATGCCCAGGACACGCTGGATCTCGTTGCCGTCGAGCTCGGGCCTGATCTTGGCCAGCTCCTCCTCATCGGCGAGCCTGGCGATGCGCTCCTCGAGGTGGTCGTAGGTACGCGACAGCGCGGCGGCCTTGCGCTTGTTGCGGGTGGTGCAGTCGGCCCTGGTCAGCTTGTGCAGCCGGTCCAGCAGGTGCCCGGCGTCGCGTACGTAGCGGCGCACGGCGCTGTCGGTCCACTCGCCCGTCCCGTAGCCGTGGAAGCGCAGGTGCAACTCCACCAGGCGGGCGACGTCCGCCACCACATCCTTGGGGAACTTCAGCTCGGCCATGCGCTTCTTGGTCAGCTGGGCGCCGACCACCTCGTGGTGGTGGAACGACACCCTCCCGCCCGCCTCGTGGCGGCGCGTCTTCGGCTTGCCGATGTCGTGCAGGAGTGCCGCCCAGCGCAGGATCCGGTCCGGCTTGCCGTCCTCCTCCTGCGCGATGGCCTGGTCGAGCACGGTCAGCGAGTGCTCGTAGACGTCCTTGTGGCGGTGGTGCTCGTCGATCTCCAGGCGCAGCTTGGGCAGCTCGGGCAGCACGTGGGCGGCCAGCCCCGTCTCGACCAGCAGCCGCAGCCCCTCTCGCGGGTAGGCGCCGCAGACGAGCTTGTCGAGCTCGTCGCGGATGCGCTCGGCGGAGACGATCTCGATGCGCTCGGCCATCGCCGTCATGGCCGCCAGCGCCTTGGCGTCCACGGAGAAGCCGAGTTGCGAGGCGAACCTGGCGGCGCGCAACATGCGCAGCGGGTCGTCGTCGAAGGACCGCTCCGGCGTGCCGGGCGTGCGCAGCCGCTTGGCGGCCAGGTCGTCGAGCCCGCCGTACGGGTCCACGAACTCGTGGCCCGGCAGCCGCACCGCCATGGCGTTGGCCGCGAAGTCACGCCGCTCCAGGTCGGCCTGCAGCGTCTCGCCGTACATGACCTCGGGCTTGCGGGACTTCGGGTCGTAGGCCTCGCTGCGGTAGGTGGTGATCTCGATCAGCCAGCTGCCCTTGCGCAGCCCGACCGTGCCGAAGTCGATGCCTATCGTCCACACCGAGTCGGCCCAGTCCCTGACGAGCTCCAGCACCCGCTCCGGGCGGGCGTCGGTGGTCAGGTCGAGATCGTTGCCGCTGCGGCCGAGCAGGAGGTCACGCACGGGACCGCCGACGAGGGCCAGCTCGTGGCCTTTCGCAGCGAAGCGGCGGCCGAGCTCGTCGGCCACCGGGGCGATCTTGCGGAACAGGTCGGTCATGGCCCGCTGCTGGCTTTCAGTCAAAGTTGAGTCGGACAAACCGGGTCGGGTCCTTCGTCGGTCTTTGCTTCCGGAACATATCCCCCGAGCCACACCGGGTCCGGGTTACCGTCGGTCAAGGGACCGTCGGGGGCCATGGCAACGAGGCTGAGGCTAGGAGGTCTATATGAAGGACGCCCTCGCGATCCACCGCTGGCTCCTCGCACACCAGGTCCATCATGAGATCGTACGCCTTCCGCGCCCTATGACTTGCGCGGACGAACTGCCCGAGACGCTCTCAGCGGCGCCCGAGAGGTGCCTGATGGTCACGGTTCTCGAGGTCGCCTCGAGGGTCGGCGACGAGGCCGTCGTCGCGGTCGTCTCTTCGGTGGCGGCTCCCCCACGTCCAAGAGCCGTTGGCGGCCTGCTCGGCATGCGCCAGGTACGGCCGGCTCCGGCCCACGTCGTCAACGCGACCACCGACTACGCCCACGGACTGGTCTGTCCGCTGCTGCTGCCGGACTCGCTGCCGATGCTCATCGACGACCGGCTACGCACCGGGACGGAGCCGGTCTTCACCCCCACCGGCGAACGCCATACCGCCCTTGCCATCCGCGCTCTCGACCTGCTGACACTACTGCCAGGCAAGATGGTCGACCTGTGCGGCACACGCCCTAGAGGATCTCGTGTGGCGGTCGCGCGGCGGCACTGAGCCCGTACCATTGCGGGCGTGCGTCGTCGTCCTCCAGCTCGGGCATCCGCGTGATCCGTAAGGCCACGCTGCTCGCCGTGCTGTCCGCCGCGTTGCTCGCCCCCCTAGTGGCCGCGGCGCCGAGCACGGCTGCCGCGATCGTGCGCCGGCTACCGTTCGCCGTGACGATCACGTCGATCACACCGGACATCCCGAAGAACCAGACCGATGTGATCAAGTTCACCGGCACGGTGCGCAACGACACCGGCGCGCCGCAGTCGGGGTTGCGTGTACGACTGCGCTACCAGGCGCAGCCGTTCACCGACCGCGCCTCTATGGCGGCGTACGAGACCGATCCGAACATCGCGCTGCCGAGGATTCCCTCCAGCAACTCGGCCATGGACATCCCGCCGCTCGCGGCCGGCCAGACGGCGCGCTGGGAGTTCACGGCGACGCCCATCCAGATGGGGCTGCGGACGTTCGGCGTCTATCCGATCGCGGTGGACGTGTCACAGAACCTCGTCTCGCTGGCGGCCCAGCGGACCTTCCTCACGTACGCGCCCGCCACGGTGCCCAAGCCGCCGCGCAACAAGCTGGCGATCGCGCTGCCCGTCATCGACCAGCCGCACCGGGCGACCGACACCGACCCGGCGCCGGGGGCGAACGGCGAGGCCCTGTTCGTCGACGACAAGCTGAGCCAGTCGATCACCGGCAAGGGCCGGCTGGCCGACGTGGCGGCCATCGCCCGGTCCGCGCCCCGCAGCGTCACCTGGTTCGTCGACCCCTCCCTGTTCGACGACCTCGACATGATGACCAGGAACTACCGGGTCAGGAAGAAGGACGGCGCGGAGCGCAGGCCGGCCAATGCCGAGGCGGGGCAGTGGCTGACGACCATGCGCACCTCGCTGGCCTCCGCCCCCGTGGTCGCGGTCCCGTACGCCGATCCGGATGTGGCCGCGCTCGCGCACCAGGGGCTGGACGGCTGGACCAACAGGGCGATCCAGCTGGGCGGGCAGAAGGCCAAGGCGCTGCTCAATCGCGACGACGTGAAGACCACCATCAACTGGCCGGCCTCCGGCCTGCTCGACCCCGACGCGCTGGACCTGCTCTCGGTCAGCGACGACAAGGTCAACACGGTCCTGCTCAACTCGACCAACCTGCCGCCCGAGCCGCCGGTCACGTTCACGCCCGATGCCGCCACGACGCTCGACTCGGTGAACGGCCCGGTCACCGCGCTGGTCGCGGACCCCGAGCTGAGCCGGCTGTTCGAGCCGACGGCCCCCACGTCCGTGCTGCTCAGCACGCAACGCTTCATCGCCGAGACCGCGATGATCTCCGCCGAGCCCGGACAGACCCAGCCGAGGTCGCTGGTCATCGCCCCGTCACGGCGCTGGGACCCCAACCCGACGCTCGTCACCAACCTGATGAAGACCGCGGGCCGGCTGCCGTGGCTGCAGCTGACCACGCTGGAGTCCATCAAGCCGGGCAAGACCTCGGTTCCCCGCGCGGGCCTGACCTACACCGATGAGGACCGTAAGGAAGAGCTGAGCGCGAAATACCTGAAGCCGGTCAACGAAGTAGCGTCGAACGCGCAGCTCACGGCCCTGGTCACCACCACCAGGACGCAGTCGAGCTTCGACGCGGCGGTGCTCAGACTGACCTCGTCGGCCTGGCGCAACAGCACGCGTATGGGCCGCTCGGTGACCAACCGGGTGGGCGCGGCCGTCACGGAGCGCATGAACAGGGTCGAGATCGTCGAGGCCAGACCCGACCGGCCGCGTACGCTCGCCGGCAGCGACGGCTTCGTCCCCATCAGCGTGCGCAACTCCCTGGGCGCCCCCATCACCCTGTACATCGAGGTCACGTCCAACAACCGCAAGCTGCTGCAGGTCAACTTCCAGCAGCAGGAGCCCTTGTCCATCGGCGTCGGGCAGAGCGGCACGGTGCAGGTGCCGATGACCGCCACCAGTGGCACCAGCGGCGACACGACCGTGACCGTCCAGCTCAAGACCGCTGACGGCAAGGCGTACGGCAAGCCACAGCGGCTGACCATCCGCACCACCGGCTACACCGGCGTCGCCTCGGTGATCGTGGGGGCGGCGCTCACCGTGATGCTCGCCGCCGTGGTGACGCGGGTGGTGCGGCGCAGGTCGGAGCGGAAGAGCGCGCGGTCCGCCAGAAACCGGAGAGAGTGAGACCATATGAGCCGCATGTTGCGGGCCAGCGCCATCATGGCGGCGGGCACGATGGTGTCCAGGGTCACCGGGTTCGTGCGGACCATGGTGCTCGCCTACGCCATCGGCACGGCGGCGCTGGGCGACTCCTACAACGCGGCGTACGCGATCCCGTACAGCATCCTCGACCTGCTGCTCCTGGGCGTGTTGAGCAGCGTCATCGTGCCGATGATCGTCCGGGCGCAACAGCAGGACCCCGACGGTGGCCGGGCCTACGAGCAGCGGCTGCTGACCGTGGCCACGGTCACGCTCGTGGGCGTCGCGGTGCTGGCGGTGTTCGCCGCGCCGCTGCTCATCGACCTCTACACCGACTGGGCGCCGGGCAGCAAGAAGTTCGAGGTCGGGGTCACGCTCGCCCGGTTCGTCCTGCCGCAGCTGGCCTTCTTCGGCGTGGGCGCGGTGGCGGGCGCCATCCTCAACACCCGTGACCGCTACGGCGCTCCCATGTGGGCGCCGGTGCTCAACAACCTGGTCGTCATCTGCGTGTTCGTGGCCTACGCCGTGGTGAGCTCGGCCAAGGACGACATCGAGCGGGTGAGCAACGGGGAGCTGGCGCTGCTCGGGCTGGGCACCACGGCCGGCATCGTGGCGCAGGCCGTCGTGTTGATCGTCGCCTTGCGGCGGGCCGGCTTCTCGTTCATGCCGCGCTTCGACGTGTGGAACGCCCGGCTCGGTGAGATGGCCAAGGCCGGCGTCTGGACGATCGGTTATGTGATCGTTACCCAGCTGGGTTTCCTGCTGACGACCAACCTGTCGAGCGCGGCCGGTGACGCGGTGCCGGGGCACGGCATCAGCCCGTACACGCTGGCGTTCCAGCTCTTCCAGCTGCCGTACGGCGTCATCGGCGTCTCGGTGATCACGGCCATGCTGCCGCGGATGAGCCGGGCCGTCGGGGAGGGCCGCTTCGACGACGTGCGCAGCGAGTTCGGGTCGAGCGTGAAGCTCGTCTGCGCGTTGATGGTGCCGGTGTCGCTGCTGCTCATGGTGCTCGGCCCGGCGATCACCGTGCCGATTTACGGTCACGGGGCCAACAGCGTGGCCGACGCCGTGTACATCGGCAACGTGTTGCAGGTCTACGGCCTGGCGCTGGTGCCGTTCTCGGTGTTCCAGCTGCTGCTGCGGGTCTTCTACAGTTTCGGCGACACCCGTACGCCGGTCTTCGTCGGGGCGGGCACGACGGCGGTCAACGCGGGGTTGATGGTGGTCTTCTACATGGTGCTGCCGGCCGCGTACGCCGTGATGGGACTGGCTCTGGCGTACGCGATCGCGTACGGGATGGGCGCGATCCTGGCCTGGTGGCTGGCCGGCCGCCGGGTGCACGGGCTCGGCGGGTGGGGCGTGGGCATGGCGCTGACCAGGATGTACCTTGCCTCGTTGCCCACGGCCGTGCTGGCACTGGCTGCGGTCTGGGTGGTCACGCAGGTGTTCGGCGGGCTAGGGTTCGTCAATTCGCTGATCGTTCTGGCCGTCGGCGGAGGTCTCGGACTGCTGCTGTACCTCGGCGTGGCGCACAGAATGCGCATACCGGAGGTCAACTCGATCGTTGGGATGGTCGCGAGACGGGTAGGTCGGTAAAGAAACTCGGCACTACCATGGAGGCCGACACGCGCGAATGGAAGCAGGAGGGGCGTGGGCGGATCCACCCGGCATAGCGTGCCTTCGTGGGACACGACCACGCAGGTGAGTCGAGTCATGAACACGCCCGATCGGCCAAGCGGAGTGAGCCTGTGAGCACGTCGGCCGTCGAACCCGGCACCCGTCTTGCCGAGCGCTTCCGGCTCGAGGACCGCGTCAGCGAGTCCGATGGAGCCACCTTGTGGAAGGCCATTGACGAGATCCTGGCCCGGCCGGTGGCCGTGCACACCTTCGCGCCGGACTTCCCCCGTGTGCACGAGGTCGTCACGGCTGCCCGCTCCGCGAGCAGGCTCACCGATCCGCGTCTGACTCAGGTCTTCGACGCGGCAGAAGACGACAAGCACGCGTACGTCGTCAGCGAGTGGGTCACCGGGGAGACGCTCACCGACCTGCTGGCCTCGGGCCCGCTGGAGCCCGAGCGTGCTGCCGGGCTGGTGGCCGAGGCCGCCGAGGCCCTCGCGCACGCCCACGAGGCCCGGCTCTATCACCTGTGCCTGCGCCCCTCGCACCTGGTGTGGACGACCGGAAACACGGTCAAGGTGCTCGGCGTCGCCGTCGACGCGGCGATGTACGGGCTGACCACCGACCAGCCGGCGCTCGACGACGCCGAGGGCCTGGGCCGGCTGCTCTACGCCGGTCTGACCGGTCACTGGCCGGGCGACGAGGAAGAGGGCGGGCTGCCTGCGGCTCCCATGACCGACGGCCACTTCTGCACGCCCCGCCAGGTCACCGCCGGCGTACCCGGCTACCTCGACACGGTGACGGTGCGGGCCTGCCTGCCCGAGTCCCGGAGGGGCCAGGGCGCGCTGGCCAGCCCGGCCGAGGTCGCCGAGTCGCTGGCCGATGTGGCCAGGCCCATGCCGATCCCCATGGCCTATCCCTCGACGCCCGCCGTGGCCTCCGCCTCACACACCGAGGGCCTGGACATCGCCCACCGCCAGCAGCTTCACGTTCCCCCGGTGCGGCAGGCACCGCGGCGGCAGTCCGGCGGCGGCAGCACCGTCAACAGGGTGCTGATGACGCTGGTGGTGCTGCTCGTCATCGCCGCGGTCGGCGTCGGCGCCTGGACGATCGGCCGGAGCCTGGGCAGCCCCACCGACCCCGAGGCCAAGGGTTCCACCCCGACCGTCACGGCCACGGCTTCGTCGCCCGTCCAGGCCGTCGAGCCGGAGAAGGCCCAGGGCTTCGACCCGCTCGGCGACAAGGACGAGAAGTCGGAGAAGGCCGGACTGGCCATCGACGGCAAGCCCAGCACCTTCTGGGAGACCGAGGGCTACACCAGCGCCGAGCTGGGCAACCTCAAAAAGGGTGTAGGGCTGCTGCTCGACATGGGCAAGTCCGTTCAGATCAGCGACGTGGCCGTTACGCTGGCCGATACATCTGGCGCGACCGTCGAGCTCAAGGTGGGCGACTCGCCCGATCTCAACGCATTGAAGACGGTCGCGACCGAGAAGGACGCGGCAGGCAAGACCACGCTGACCCCTGATCAGGCAGCAAGCGGGCAGTACGTTTTGATCTGGTTTACGCGTGTTCCGGCGGATGCAGGCAAGTTTCATGGCACCATCTATGAAGTAGTGGTGCACTCTCCCGGATCGGCATAATCAGGAATCTCTCTTGTGAACTCCCCACCCGAGACACCCTCAGCAGCGGAGCGGCCGGCGGTAACAGACGCCGAGCTGCTGACCGCGCACATCAACGGGGATCCTCACGCCTTCAGCGAAATCGTCAAGAGGCACCGCGACCGCATGTGGGCGGTCGCCCTGCGGACGCTCGGTGACCCGGACGAGGCCGCCGACGCCGTGCAGGACGCCTTCGTCTCCGCCTATCGCAAAGCCGCCACGTTTCGCGGCGAGGCAGCCGTCACGACCTGGCTGCACCGCATCGTGGTCAACGCCTGCCTCGACAGGATGCGCCGCAAGTCCGTCCGCCCGGTGGCCGACGACGAGCTCATCGAAGCCGCCGAACGCGAGACGCCGATGCCCGACCAGACCGTCGAGCGCGAGGTCTCGATGGAGGTTTCGGCCGCGCTGAAACTCCTGCCCGCCGACCAGCGTGCGGCGCTGGTCCTCGTCGACATGATGGGCTATTCGGTCGAAGACGCAGCTCAGGTGCTCGAGGTGCCCAGCGGCACCGTGAAGAGCCGGTGCGCCCGAGGACGCGCGAAACTTGCCCCAATTCTTTCGCATCTGCGGAACCGAACGGACCTCAATCGCGTCTCATCCGCGAAGGGAGCAGAACTTCGTGACGGGTGATACGCACTACGATCTGGACATCCTGGCCGATTTGGCCGAGGGTCTCCTAGACGTCGCCAAGGCGAGCCAGGTCCGCGAGCATCTCGCGGTCTGCGACCCCTGTGGGGAGCTACTGGCCGATCTGGCGGCGGTTCGCGAGGTGCTCGCTGCGACTCCCACGCCGGCCATGCCGATGGGTGTCGCACTGCGCATCGACAAGGCCCTGACGGCCGAGGCCGAGTCTGGGCGCGGAGGCGTCGGTCTCGTGGAAGCACCTGACTGGGACGAGCTCATGCGGGACGCCCCGTGGGAGCGGCCGATCGAGGCCCCCGAGCCCGTGCGCTTGGGTGTGGTCTCCCACGACGGCACGATCGTCCCGGGCAGAGCGAGAACCGTCAGGCGGCGCCGATGGGCGATGCCCGCGGTGGCGGCCGCGGCAGCAGCCGCCGTGGTGGGCACGGCCGTGGTCTCGACGGGTCTGCTCGCCTCCGGCGGAGGTGGCGGCAGCGCGCCCCCGCCTGTCGCGCAGCCGAACACGGACGTGAGCAAGAGTCCGCAGAAGGCCAGGGCGTACACCGTGACCGACAGCGGCTACAACTACAGCAACCAGGAGCTGCGGCAGCCGCTCGAGCGGTTCTTCGGCTTCGCCACGGTGCTGGGCGGCGAGGGCGCCAGCGCAGACCAGGTCGCCAAGTGCGCGAGCAAGGTCAGCAGCCGGAGCAAGCTGGACGTCTTCGCGGTCGACCAGGGGCAGTACAACGGGCAGGAGGCCCTCGTCTTCGCCTCGTGGAAGAACAAGGCGGCCAAGAAGATCCGCATCGACATCGTCGATCCGTTCTACTGCAAGAACCTGCGTAAGCCCACCCTGGGCCGCTGGTAGTCGAGGTCCGCGTGAGAGCCCGCTTCGGCGGGCTCTTTCTTTTGCGGGTAAAGTGCCGCCTTGTGCCGTCGTACGCCGACCGCTGCGACGGAGGTCTTCCGTTTCGCCCGGGCGTCGTGGGTAGGGCTGGGAATCACGGCGGCCTAGGATCTGTTGACGCCGGTGCAACAGCAGACGAGGAAGGCGTGGCGCGTTGAGCGACGTTCGTAACGTGATCATCATTGGGTCCGGCCCAGCTGGCTACACCGCGGCCGTCTACTCCGCGCGCGCCGAGCTCAAGCCACTGATCTTCGAGGGCTCCGTCACCGCGGGCGGCGCGCTCATGAACACCACCGACGTGGAGAACTTCCCCGGGTTCCCCGACGGCATCATGGGCCCCGACCTGATGGACAACCTGCGTAAGCAGGCCGAGCGGTTCGGCGCCGAGCTGGTCGCCGACGACGTGATCGAGGTGGACCTGGAGGCGAACCCCAAGGTCGTCAAGACGCACACCGAGACCTACTACGCCAAGTCCGTCATCCTGGCCATGGGCTCCGGTTACCGCGAGCTCGGCCTGGTCAACGAGAAGCGCCTGTCCGGCCACGGCGTGTCCTGGTGTGCGACCTGTGACGGGTTCTTCTTCCGCAACAAGGACATCGTGGTCGTCGGCGGGGGCGACACGGCGATGGAGGAGGCCACGTTCCTGACCCGGTTCGGGCGCATGGTGACGGTCGTGCACCGCCGCGACTCGCTGCGGGCCAGCAAGATCATGCAGGATCGGGCGCTGGCGAACGACAAGATCCGCTTTGTCTGGGACTCCCAGGTCGTGGACGTGCTCGGCGACACCCACGTCGAGGCCGTGAAGCTGCGCAACGTCAAGAACGGCGAGGAATGCGAGCTGGCCACGGACGCGTTGTTCCTCGCCATCGGCCACGATCCGCGTACGGACCTGGTGAAGGGCCAGATCGACCTCGACGAGAACGGCTACATCAAGGTCGCCTCGCCGAGCACGGCGACCAACATCCCGGGCGTCTTCGCCGCGGGCGACGTCGTCGACCACACCTACCGCCAGGCCATCACCGCGGCCGGCACCGGCTGTGCGGCCTCGCTCGACTCCGAGCGCTGGCTCGCCGACAACGAGAAGTAAGGAGCGCACCGTGAAGGCTGTCACCGACGCCACTTTCGAAGCCGAGGTCCTCAAGAGCGACAAGCCCGTGCTGGTCGACTTCTGGGCCGAGTGGTGCGGCCCGTGCCGTCAGGTCGCGCCCATCCTGCAGGAGATCGCCAATGAGCACGGCGACAAGCTGGAGATCGTCAAGCTCAACATTGACGAGAACCCCGAGGTTCCGCGCCAGTACGGTGTGCTCCAGATTCCCACGCTGAACGTCTACAAGGGCGGGGAGGTCGTGAAGCAGATCATCGGCGCCAAGCCGAAGGCCATGCTGCTTCGCGAGCTCGACGGCATCATCTAGTCGCCTCTTGCGGCGCGCCCCCCGAGCCCCTCGTGGTTTACCGCGAGGGGCTCTGTCGTGCGGCCTGGGCGGTGTGTGGCATCGATGCCGTACGGTGCGGGCGGGGTGCTGAGCGGGCCGGGCTCGGACTGCGTGCGGCCTGCGCGGGCCGGGTGCGGCTTGGACGGCGTATGGAGGGGCTGAGCGCCTCTTAGACGGGACGTAGCGCGCGTTCCGGACTCATGGAGCCCAGGAGCCGCTCCAAGGCCACCTCGACGTCCTCACGCCACGAAACGGCGGTCTTGAGCTCCAGTCGGAGCCGCGGGAATCGCAAATGCGGACGTACAGTCTTAAACCCCACAGAAAGCAAGTAATCCGCAGGAACGACGCAACTAGGCTCTTCCCACTTGAGGTCCCCGAAAGCTTCAATGGCTTTCACCCCACGCCGCGTCAGATCCTTGGCCACGCCCTGGATAAGCATCCGCCCCAGCCCGCCACCCGAGAACTCGGAAATGATGTGAGCCGTCATCAGCAACACGGCGTCAGCACTGACCGGCGAGGTGGGGAAGGCCACCGAACGCGGGCTGTAGAGCGGCGGGCTGTACAACACGAACCCCGCCGGCACCCCGTCGACATACGCGATTTTCCCGCAACTCCCCCACTCCAGCAGGGTGGCGGAGATCCAGGCTTCCTTCTCCAGTCCCGGGTCGCCCGAGTCCACCGCACGCTCCCCGCTGACGGGGTCGAGCTCCCAGAACACGCACCGCCGGCAGCGGCGCGGCAGATCTTCAAGATTGTCCAGGGTTATGTTGACCAGCCGGCGCGACAACTACGGCCCCTATCGTTGACCCGGAAAAGCGCGCGAAAACCGCGTCCACAACTGGCATCGTAGCCGAGTGAAGATACCGCCAGCGGACACCACGACGGTCGAGCCCGGTCACGTGCGACATGTCCGTCTGGCGTAATCTGGTACTTCCGCCCCATATGACACCTAGGAGGTGGGCCGTGACGGAAGAGCTGGATCACGGTCAGACACCCGCGACCCAAGGGTCGCGCATCGACGCCTACGTCGATCGGTACGCCGCGCGAGCTGCCGGGATGGTCGCCTCCGAGATCCGAGCTCTCTTCGCCGTCGCGTCGAGGCCCGAGGTGGTCTCGCTCGCGGGCGGCATGCCGTACGTCACGGCCCTCCCCCTCGACATGGTCGGCGAGTTGGTCTCCGACCTCGTCACCCGGCGCGGCCCGGTCGCGCTGCAGTACGGCTCCGGCCAGGGTGACCCGCACCTGCGCGAGCAGATCTGCGAGGTCATGCGACTGGAGGGGATCCAGGCCGGGGCGAACGACGTGGTCGTCACCGTGGGGTCGCAGCAAGCGCTCGATCTGATCACCCGCATCTTCATCGACCCGGGCGACGTGGTGCTCGCCGAGGGTCCCTCATACGTGGGAGCCCTTGGGACATTTGCCGCCTACCAGGCCAAAGTGGTGCATGTCGCCATGGACGATCAGGGCATCGTGCCCGAATCGCTGGCGCAGACCATCTACGCGCTGGAGACGGCCGGAGCGCCCATCAAGTTCCTCTACACGATCCCGACCTTCCAGAACCCCGCCGGGGTCACGCTGAACCTCGCCCGCCGGCAGCAGGTGCTCGACATCTGCCAGCGGGCCGGCGTACTGATCATCGAGGACAACCCGTACGGACTGCTCGGCTTCGACGGCGAGCCCATGCGTGCCCTGCGGGCCGACAATCCCGACGGCGTGGTCTATCTGGGGTCGTTCTCCAAGACCCTCGCCCCCGGCTTCCGCGTCGGCTGGGCGCTGGCCCCGCACGCCATCCGCGACAAGCTCGTGCTCGCCATGGAGTCGGCCGTGCTGTCCCACTCCTCCTTCACGCAGCTGGCCGTCGGCCAATACCTGGCCACGCAGCCGTGGCAGGAGCAGATCAAGACGTTCAAGGAGCTCTACCGCGAGCGCCGTGACGCGCTCGTGGACGCCCTCGACGCCCTGATGCCACCCGAGGTCACGTGGACCCGCCCCGCCGGCGGGTTCTTCGTCTGGGCCAGCCTGCCCGAAGGGCTCGACTCGAAGGCCATCCTGCCGCGGGCGGTGGCCGAGCGGGTGGCGTTCGTCCCCGGGACCGGGTTCTTCTCGGACGGCAGCGGGGCGCGGCACATGCGGCTGTCGTTCTGCTTTCCTGAGCCGGATCGGATCCGGGAAGGGGTGCGGAGGCTCGCTGGGGTGATCGAGCAGGAGATGCAACTGCGGGACACGTTCGGGACCGGCTCGGTACGCGAGCATCCCGGCGTGGACACCCCCGGCCCAGACCTGGCCTAGCGGCCGGCCGACGGCGGGTTCCCGCCCGTCGTCGGCGCACGGGCCGAGGCGGCGCATGCCTGGCCGCAGGGTTGCGGGGCGAGCCCGGTTTCTCGGGCACTTGGGCTCGCCTTCACTCCCTCGGCACCCCGCCTACGACGCCGCCCCCACAACACCACCTAGACCGAGACACCGCACCCGCCACGTCCCCAGGCACATCGCCATGCCTGCGCATGCACGCCACCATGCCGCCACGCGCACCGGCAATGCCTCCACGCACGCCACCGTGCCTCCATACCGGCCGCGCCTCCACGCACGCCGCAGCAGGACCCCTAACCGCACGCCGCCACACCATGGCCATGACCGCCGCAGACGTTCGCTGCCCGAACACGGCGCAATGCCTCCCACATCACCGCCGCGCAGCGGCTCATGGCCCGGCTCGCTCCAGCGACACCTGCGGCAGCTCTCACCTCGCGTCCGGTTCGCCTCCTCGCCTTGGCCGCCGTACCGGCCGGCCATCACGGCTCCTTGCCGCTACACGTCACACGCCATCCGGCAGGGCCAGGCGTTCGCGTTGCAACGAGGCCCGGCCGCGTCCTCCCCCGTTGACACCCGCCGCCGTTCACCACGCATGCTGCCGTCGCTGAGCGGCGGCGACCCGTATCCCAGTCAGCCAGCCACCATGGCCATGGAACACCGTTTGCGCCATTGGTAGGCCAGAAGGTGCAGAATCGGAAGCCAACACCGCCTACGTGAGCAGTCATGTGCACGGAATCCCACAGGCATGTGCAGAAACGCGGGAGAAGCACCTCACGTACACCATTCGCCCCGGACGCCGGTACGGTTGGACAGCGTTCGATCAGCGGAGGAGATGTGATGAGCGATCTGGGCCACGTGCTCGTGCTGGCCGGGGGCCTCTCCTACGAGCGGGAGGTGTCTCTGCGCTCGGGTCGCCGAGTCAGCGAGGTGCTGCGCGCCGCAGGCATCGACGTGGAGGCCCGTGACACCGACGCATCCCTCGTGCCGTCGATCCTCGCCGATCCCCCGGACGCGGTGTTCGTGACTCTGCACGGCGGCGCGGGCGAGGACGGCGCGATCCGTTCCGTCTTGGAGCTCCTCAACGTGCCGTACGTCGGCGCCGATCCGGACGCCTGTCGAGTCGCCTTCGACAAGCCCACCGCCAAAGCCGTCGTCCGCTCGGTCGGCCTCCGTACACCGGAGTCCGTCACCCTCCCCAAGGAGACGTTCCACGACCTCGGCGCAACCGTGGTGTTGGGCCGCATCGTCGAGCGGCTCGGCCTGCCCCTGTTCGTCAAGCCGGCCCGGGGCGGCTCCGCGCTGGGCGCGTCGATCGTACGCACGGCGGAGGAGCTCCCCGCCGCCATGGTCGGATGCTTCGCCTACGGCGACACCGCCCTGATAGAGCGATACGTCGAGGGCGTGGAGGTGGCGGTCTCGGTGGTGGACTTGGGCAACGGGCCGGTGGCGCTGCCAGCTGTGGAGATCGTCCCGGACGAGGGCGTGTACGACTACGCGGCCCGCTACACGGCCGGCCACACCGAGTTCTTCGCCCCGGCCCGTCTCTCCGCCCCGGCGGCTGCCGCCTGCGCCGAGACCGCCGTCACAGCCCACACCGCGCTGGGCCTACGTGACATCTCCCGCACGGACCTGATCGTCGACGCTGCCGACGTCCCCCACTTCCTTGAGGTCAACGTGGCCCCCGGCATGACGGAGACCTCACTCCTGCCCATGGCCGCCGAAGCGGCCGGCCAGGATCTGGGCGACCTCTGCCGCACCCTCCTCCAAAACGCCGCCACCCGCTCTCGCACCTGACTTCCCCACCGCACCCGAGTGCCTCCGCACACCTCGCAAGACCTGTGCGCCGTCGCGGTATTCGCAATCACCACGCCATCTTGACCATGCCGCCCCAAACGGGCCAGGCTCAGCACCACGAACGTCGCCACATCGCCACGTGCCGACAGGGTCCACACCCGGCGCCACCAAGGGCACCAGGGCACCAGGGCACCAGGGCACCAGGGCACCAGGGCACCAGGGCACCAGGGCACCGAGACGATAGCCCCCAGCAAGCGGCGAGGCGGCGGTCCCACCAAGCGCGACAGGTGGGGGGCCCTCCACCGATGACGGAACAGTAGGGCCATCAGGACAGCAGCCGAGCAACGTGACAGCGACACGACGGCCGAGCAACGCGGCAACACAAGACGACGGTCGGGTGTTGGGGGGACACGACGGCCGAGCAGCGCGACGACGACACGAAGGTCGAGTGGCACGGCAACACGAAACGACGGTCGGGTGGCGGGGCGCGGGATGCGGAGCACGGAGACGGTGTCGGCGCTGGACTCCAAGGCGGGAGATCAGGCGCGCCGGCCATCTTCCGCCACGCCGCGGCCTGTTTCCGTTGCCACGTTGGTCGGCCACCACAGCCCTCCACCCCCTACCCCTGTCCATCCGGCACCATTAGGTGTTCATGTCGCTCAACCGCCGTGCGGGCGCGTGCTCAGCGAGGTGGCAAGAGACTGAACGCCACAGAGACCACGAGTCGTAGCCTTACGGTGTGCTGATCGATTCGACGTACCCAAAGAGTTTCGCCAGCGACAACCACGCAGGCGTGCACCCCGACGTTCTCGAAGCCATAACGGCGGCGAACCACGGCGACGCGCCCGCGTACGGAGGAGACCGATGGACCTCGGTCTTCGAAGACAAGATCAAAGAGGTGTTCGGTCCGGGCGCGGAAGGCTTCGCGGTACTCAACGGCGCCGGCGCCAACATGGTCGGGCTGGCGCTCATGCTCGGCCGCTACGACGCCATCATCTGCCCTGACAGCGCCCACATCGCCACCCATGAAGCGGGAGCGGCGGAGCGCCTGCTCGGCGTGAAGCTGATGACGGTCCCCACCGAGCAAGGCAAGCTTCGTCCAGCCGACATCGAGGCTCGCCTGGGCGGCATCGGCAATCCGCACGAATCTCAGCCGACGGTCGTCTCCATTTCTCAAGCCACGGAGCTCGGCACGTGCTACTCCCCCGAAGAGATCGCCGACCTCGCCTCGGCGGCGCACGCGGCGGGCCTTCGCCTCCATGTAGACGGCGCCAGGCTCGCCAATGCCGCGGCCCACTTCGGCTGTGACCTGAAAGCCATCACGACGGACGCCGGGGTGGACGTGTTCAGCTTCGGTGGCACCAAGAATGGCGCCCTCGCCGCCGAAGCCGTCGTCGTCCTCGATCCCTCACTGACCGACGCTGTGCCGTTCCTGCGACGACAATCCCTTCAATTGGCCTCCAAGATGCGCTTCATCTCAGCGCAGCTTTCCGCCCTCCTGACGGACGACCTGTGGCGCCGGAACGCCGCACACGCCAACCAAATGGCAGTGCGCTTGGCTGAGGGCATCGCGGACGTACCTGGCGTCTCCCTCGCCCAGCCCGTCCAGTCCAATGCCGTCTTCGCCACCCTGCCGTCCGCCATCACGGAGACCCTCCGCCGCCGTTACCTCTTTCATCCTTGGGACGAAGCGACGGGCGTCGTCCGCTGGATGACCGCCTTCGACACGACACCTGAACACGTGGACGACTTCCTCGATGACATTCGCAAGGCTGCCGCATCCTTGTAGGTCGACGATGCCGGAATGTGGTTTCACGTGAAACACGCCGCCATGGCCACCCAACCGGGCACGCCCTACCTCTACTCACGACGCGCCATGTCGCCGCTTCATGGTTTCACGTGAAACAGGCACCGTTACTAGACGGCCCCTTCGGACCGCACCGCGCCCGCACCACGTCAGGCACGTTCAGCGGGATAGGGCACAGCCCCAGAGATAGACGCAGCATCTAGTCCACGCAGCGCGAAGGCGGCGCAGCGCGGCACGGGGGCAGCGCGGCACGGGGGCAGCGGCACGCATGTAACGCGGGCGTGAGGGCGGCGCGGCATGAGGCGGCGCAGCGTCTGATCTCGGCGTGGTGTGTAGGCGGCATGATCCTTAGGCGGCACGGGAGGCAGCGCGGCACGGGAGGCAGCGGCACGCACGCCACGCGGGGGCCGGAGGCCCGCGCGGGCGCGGAGGCGGCATGACGCAAAGAGCGGCGAGCGCCGATGCATACGTGAGGGCGTTGTAGGCGTTGGACCCACAGGAGCGTGGCGTCGCCCCGCCCTCAAGGCAGCCTGTTTCACGTGAAACGTCGATGAGGCTGTACAGCTGCCAGGATGAGCGGCGGGTCGCGCCCACGTGCCACGCCGGGACCTCATCCGCTCACCGGCCGCCGACGGCCCCGTACAGGTGCGCTCCACCGATCCAGCTCAACTGATTCCTGGGGATGGCAGCGGCGGAAGAGGCGGCCAAGCTGGCCTGGTGATGATGCAGCATGACTGTTGGGTTCGAGGGCCGCGCAAGAGAATCGGGCGTGGCATGGCCGACGTCATCCGCGTCATCCATGCCATGCTCAGAAGAGGCAGCGAGACCGAGATCAAGGCCGAGTCGGACGGCGCACGGACTGCCTCTGCCCGTGTCAATCGACAACGCGAGAGGGGGTGCACACGCCCGGCGCGCGGGTGACCCACGTCATTGCGTGATCGGAGTCCGATGCCAATGGAGCCGTTGTTTCACGTGAAACCGGGAAACGTGGTCAGCCCTTTCCCGCCGCGCAACATGGTGGAGTCAATCAGTTCTCGGGTTCCCGCATGGCGCGGACAGCTTCTGGTGCCATGGTGCCGATGAT
Organism: Nonomuraea turkmeniaca; assembly: GCF_005889735.1. Lineage (GTDB taxonomy): Bacteria > Actinomycetota > Actinomycetes > Streptosporangiales > Streptosporangiaceae > Nonomuraea > Nonomuraea turkmeniaca. The sequence continues at coordinate 1,153 of NZ_VCKY01000194.1, read as the reverse complement.
GCGCTCCAGGTCGTCGATCGTGGCGAACTCCACGACGATCCGGCCCTTGCGCCGCCCCAAGTCGACCTTCACCTTGGTTTCGAAGTGATCCGAGAGGCGGTCGGCTAGATGGGTCAGGCCGGGCGCTGTGGGCTTGGCTGACTGGCGCTCACGGGGTGCATTCTTGGCGGCCTTGGCGCTGCCCATGGAGACGATCTCCTCCACGGCCCGCACTGAAAGGAGCTCCGCCACGATTCGCTTGGCCAATTGGATCTGCTCGTCGGCGGAGTCGAGGCCCAGGAGCGCTCGGGCATGGCCGGCGCTGATGACGCCGGCGGCCACCGTGCGCTGGACTTCAGGTGGAAGGTTCAGGAGACGCAAGGTGTTGGTGATATGCGAGCGCGAGCGCCCCACCTTCTGCGCCAACTGCTCATGCGTCGCCTGGAAGTCATCAAGGAGTTGCTGGTACGCGGCCGCCTCTTCAAGCGCATTCAGTTGCTCGCGCTGAAGGTTCTCAATGAGGGCGTCCCGGAGGAGATCGGTGTCCTGCGTGTTGCGGACAATGGCGGGAATCGGGTCTAGGCCGACCTGTTGGCACGCACGCCAGCGCCGCTCCCCCATGATCAGCTCATACTGGCCACCGCCGACTGAACGAACCACGATCGGCTGCAGCAGGCCGACCTCGCGGATGGATGCGGCCAGTTCCTCGAGTCTCTCATCGTCGAAGATCTCACGCGGCTGGCGGGGGTTCGGGACGATCGCTTTGAGCGCGACCTCCTTGAAATACGCTCCGGCAATCGGCTTGGGGCCAGCTTCCGCCGACGATCCGTTGGCCGGGGTCGCCATCGTCCCCGTGCCGTCAACGATGGGACCGGTCGGGATGAGCGCCCCGAGCCCCTTGCCCAATCCCCGCCGCTGCTGACTCACTGCGTCTCCTCATCCACCCGGCCGATTCCGGTCACTCCAGGAGAGGTTACCGTTGTGCGCCCGACAGAGCGCCCCCTCGCCACACACCGTCCTATTGGATTTACACCGACACGGTCACAAACCTGCCCAACCCGTGACTGTCCCCGGGGTGACTGACGTGTGCCTCCTCACCCCAGCCAGTCGGTCGGTCCCCACCTACTGACCGTGCCACGCCTCGTGCCCACGCCCCGTGCCCACACCCACGCAC
>NZ_VCKY01000193.1 GCF_005889735.1 Nonomuraea turkmeniaca | reverse complement strand
CGCGCGGCATGAAGTGCTGCCCGGCGTACGCCCTGAGTCCTTGAAGGTAAGCGAAACGCATAGAGAGATGCAAGCCAGGTTCGGGCCAAGGCAACGGGATCCCCTACGGCACAGGCGATCCCGGACGCAATCCTTTACCTACTTCCGACCCTGGACAGGGTTTGCCGAGGCGCTTTGGAATCGAGGAGACGCGTCGCGGACCGCCGGCCGGATCACCGGTGCATCGCCAGTCTCAGAGTCCCCAACTGACCCAGACGAACAGGCGCCCGAAGTGGCCGGCCGCAAACTTTACCCAGCCGCAAACCCGCTACTGGCAAGGGATTCCAGCGCCTATTCGAAGGCCGACGCGCCCGATCCGATTTGCCCCACTTGCACTTTCTATGGGGATATATATACCTTTTGCGTATTCGTTGACCGGACCGTGCGCTGTCCCGAGAGAGATCCCTTGGGGCGACGTTCGGCCGCCGAACCCGCGCCTCGCGGGACCGGGGACCCATCCACTCAGGGGTGAATCGGACGCCAGCCCAAGCAACGTCCGTAGGGCACTTCCAGGCCCGAACCCGTCAGCTAACCCGGTAGGCGGCATGGAAGCAAGGAGTCAATGCCCTCATGCTCAAGCCCCGGCTTGCCGCAATCAAGACCCACCTCGATCTCCCCACCAAGCGCGTCAGCCTCGCCATCGGCGGCGCGATCCTGGCCGGAGCCACCGCCCTCGCGGGCGTGACCGGCACGGCGATCGCCTCGTCCGTCCAGCACGGCCCGGTGCAAGAAGCTCAGCACAGCCCGGTGGAAGAAGCTCAGTCGGAAGCCGGATCACTGGCCTTCGGCGTGGACGTCTCCAGGTACGAGTCCGACTACGACTGGAGCGCCAGCTCGGCCCAGTTCGGCATCATCAAGGCCACCGAGGGCACGGACTTCCGTGATGCCTCGTTCGCCAGACACTGGGGCGAGCTGGACAAGAAGGGGATCGTGCGCGGGGCGTACCACTATGGGCACCCCAGCAACGACCCCATCGCCGAGGCCGAGCACTTCCTTTCCATGGTGAACTCCCAGCCCGCCAAGGCCGGCGACCTGCTCGTCCTCGACCTGGAGACCACCGACGGCCAGTCCGTCGCCGAGGTCAACGCCTGGGCCAAGGCGTGGCTGTCGCACGTGAAGGCCAAGACCGGGGTCACCCCGATGTTCTACAGCGGCTGGAACTTCGCCGACACCTACGGCAAGGGCCTGGCCGAGTACCCGCTGTGGGTCGCCCACTACAGCAAGCCCAAGGGTGCGGTCACCCCACCCGCCGACTGGAAGTCCTGGACCATCCACCAGTACACGGACGACCCCGTCGACATGAACGTCTCCGCGCTGTCCCCCGACGAGCTGCGCGACCTGGGCCGCCGCGCTGCCTGACCAAGTGCGGGAGAGGCCGGGGCACCACCCCCGGCCTCTCCCGATTCTTGGGCGTCCGGTAGGGCTCTGGAGACGGGAGGCGAGCATGGACCGCGCGAATACCGATTCTACGATGACCATTAGTAGCCCGTGGCTAGACTCGCAGCATGCATGATGTCGACCCATGGCTGAGGGCCGCAGCCGGCCTGGGCGCCATCTCCGTCCTGCACGCGGGCATGTGATGAATCGACGTGTCATGCGCGAAACTCCCCCACCCGCATTTCCACCGGCGGACGGCCGACGGATGAGAGCGGGCGGCAGGAATCGGCGAGCGGCGGTCATCGTGGCGGCCGTGATCGCCGTCCCGCTCCTCGCGTACGCTCTGCCCGCGACCATCTTGGCAGGTGAGACGCCCCGGGGTACGCGCGTGGCCGGCATCGACATCGGCGGCCTCTCCGCGGCCGACGCCCGCGCACGCCTGGAACGCGAGCTCGGAAAGCGTGGAGCACGTTCCTTGACACTGACCGCGGCAGGCGAGACGGCACGCCTCGCCCCGGCGAAACTCGGGCTGGCCTTCGACGTCCCGGCCACCGTGGAGGCGGCTATGGACGGCGCCGCCGCTCCCGCGGGCATCTTCCGCTCGCTGTTCGGCAGCCCTCGGGACCTCCAGCCGCAGATCAGGGTCGATGAGCGTGTCCTGGCCGATGGGCTGGGCAAGTTCGCCAAGGCCGTCGACACCAAGCCGCGTCAGGGCGGCATCCGCTATCGGGGAGTCGAACCCCAGGCGATCCTCCCCAAGCCGGGCCGCGCACTCGATCGGGAGGCGGCGGCGCGCGCCGTACGCGAGGCCTTTGCCGGCAATCGTCCCTCCATCGCACTGACGACCCAGGTGGTTCGGCCCAGCGTCACCGCGGCGGAGGTGCGGCGTGTCGCCACCACCGTGGCCCGCTCGGCAGTGGCGGCCCCGCTCACCCTGGCCAATGGTGCGAAGAAGGCCCCGCTTTCGCCGACCCAGATAGCCGCCGGACTCCGGTTCGTCGCCAACGGCCAGGGAGAACTACGCCCTGCCTTCGACGCCGACGATGTGCTGACCGGCCTGGAGAAGCAGCTCATTGACGCGGAGCAGCGGCCGCGCGACGCCTCGTTCACGATCACGAAGGGCCGGCCGCGGGTCATACCCGCGCGTCCAGGCCGCGGCATCGACGCCAAGGCTCTCAGCACGACCGTCTCCGACGCACTCGCCTCAGGGCGGCGCAGCGTGGACGCGCCCCTGGCCGAGACCCAGCCCCGGGTGACCACGGCGGAAGCCAAGAAGCTCGGCATCAAGGAGAAGGTCAGTTCCTTCACCACTCAGCATCCCTGCTGCGCACCGCGCGTGACCAACATCCACCGCATCGCCGACATCGTGGACGGCTACGTGGTTCAGCCGGGCGAGACGTTCTCGCTCAACGGAATCGTGGGCAAGCGGGACAAGGCGCGTGGGTTCGTGGAAGCGCCCATGATCTTGAACAACCGGTTCGTCAACGATGTCGGAGGCGGCGTCTCCCAGTTCGCCACCACGATGTTCAACGCGGTGTTCTTCGGCGGCTTCCAGGACGTGCAGCACCGGGCCCACCAGTACTACATCTCCCGTTATCCGGCCGGACGGGAATCGACCGTCTCCTACCCGCAGCCGGACTTCCGCTGGCGCAACGACTCCCCGTACGGCGTGCTGGTCAAAACCTCCTACACCGGCACCTCGATTACCGTCGACTTCTGGAGCACCAAGCGCTACGAGATCGAGTCGCAAAGCTCGCCCCGCTACGACACCAAGTCCTTTCCGACGCTTACCGAGTCCGGCTCGGAGTGCATTCCGATGGAGGGCGTCGAAGGCTTCGCGATCGACGTCTGGCGGATTTTCAAGCAGGACGGCAAAGTGGTGCGCAAGCAGAGGTTCCACACCGTCTACGACCCTGAGCCCCGCCTCACGTGTAAGTGACTCGGGCGGCGGGACCTCGTCCAGGTGACGCTGCCTCGTGCCGGCGATCAGCTGCCGGTGCCGCCTCGTCCGCTGACCTTCCTGCGCGAGGCTTTCCCCTTTGAGCTCGTCACCGCCGAAAGCTCACGCACTCCTTGCGGCTCGAAGTCGAAGATCCGGTTGTTGACGCGTACGCCGTCGACGGCGCCGACGAACGGGGTGTCCCTGCCCTTGTTGATGCCCAGGCTGAAGGTGATCACCGCGTCGGGCAGCGCGTCCTTGAGCTCACTGAAGGAGCAGGGACTCGACAGGGTGCAGCCCGTGGCCGAGGCCGTTTCGCTGTTGGTGGCCCACCATGCGCTGCCCGGCGCGCTGGGCGTGTACCGCTCCCAGTTGCTGGGAAGCCGCCTCGCGGGCGCCGCCGGGCTGGTGGAGTCGAGCGGCAGGAAGACCAGGCTGGTGAAGTTGATGTCGGGATCGAGGTTCGGGTCGACCTCCAGGATGAGGTTCGGCGGCGTGTTCGTCAGCGGAGGGGTCTCTCCCTCGAACACCGAGTACGCCAGCGTGTTGATGCCGCTGAGCCGCGTGCCCGCGAAGTCGCTCTCGTTGCCCCACACGATCTTGTCGTCACCACTGCCGACGATGAGGCCCACACTGCCGACGCCGTACGGCGGCGGCACGGTGGCACGGGGGTTGGACACGGGGTTGCGCCCCCAGGGGCCGAGCCGCAGGACGGCGCTCGGGCCGCCCAGCGTATTGCGGCCGATCACGCCCCACCTTTCCTGGTAGTCCGGGCGGGATCCGCCGTCGGCGCCGGCGGGGAGGGTGGTTCCGCTCGCGGATACGGCGGCCGCGAGAGCGACGCAGGACATGGCGAGTGGCCGAAACCGTGAAAGTCTCATGAAGGTGTCCCCGAATGGTTGAGCCGCGACCTGCGGCGTTCGTACCTCTTGTGGTCAGGCCGGTGATGGGCCGCGCTCAGCTGCGCGGAAGGTGATGATGACCGGCACGTCGCCGGATGGGAGATCAGTGGCGCGATCAGCGCGACGATGTGCCCTCGGTCGGCGGCGAAACGAGTCGCGAGCCGGGCTGCGACGTTCCCGCCGCCCCCACCACCGTGCGGGTGTGGATCCAAGATCTCATACGGCGAAGGTCGCAAATTCGACGTGGAGCCACCAAGGCACAACCACCGCTTATAGCTAATCCTGACTGAATCTGGCGACAGGTTTGGCGATCGACATCTACTTCCGCTATTTCCCTATTCAGCGGCAAAACGGTTATGAAGTCCCCCAACCTGAGACGAGCGCATGCCTGATCCCGACACCTCGCCTGCCATCGGCCTGCCTCCGGACGCGGCCGCCTTCTACGCCACCCACAGCAGCTTCTCGACTCCGGGCGCCCTGGCCGCGCTCTATGCCGATCTGCCGCCGGATCCGGCCAGGCTCTCGCGCATCACCCGTGACCTGATGATCCATCGGTGGGAGGGCCCCAGCTATCGGTACGACATCCCGCCCGAGCGGCTCCACAACGACGCCGAAACCCGCTATGTCGACGGCATTCTGGCCGTCATCATCGACCGCAACGGGGCTCCCTTGACGCAACCGCGCGACCTCGGTGAACGCTTCGTCGGCGGGTGCCGCGACTTCGCGCTGCTGCTTTGCTCGTTCCTGCGGCACCAGGGGATTCCCGCTCGAGTCCGGTACGGGTTCGCCGACTACTTCGGCCACGACGGCTTCCACTACGACCACATGATCAGCGAGTACTGGGACGGCCGGCGCGGATGGTGCCTGGCTGATCCTCAACTCACCGATCCGCTGATCGCCGGCCCGCTCGAGCTCGACTTCGATCCCATCGACATCCCGCGCGACCGCTTTCTCGTCGCCGGCACCGCCTGGCGGATGATCCGCACGGGTGAGGCGGACCCGAAGACGTTCGGACTCAGCTTCCCGGGCCAGATCCTGTCCGGCGAGAACTTCGTGGCCGGGAACCTGCTGTTCGACCTCGCCACCCTGAACAAGGCCGAGCCGCTCGTGTGGGATGTCTGGGGTGCGATCGCCGACATCGACAACGGCATCACCGAAGCCGACCGGGAGCTCTACGACCAGGTCGCGAAGGTGACGGCCGGGGAGGCGGAGTTCGACGCGGCACGGAAGACGTACACGGAGAACGACCGGCTGCGAATACCGCAAACGGTGTTGTCACTGGCCCCGTACAACGGTCCGCGTGAAGTGACCCTCCGCGATCTCTGAAATGGATCTACGTCGTATGATTTCCGAAGCCACCCATGGGAGGGACAGGTGCTCAGCCGGGAATTGGGAGACGACGCCGAACTGCGTCCGCTGGAACCATGGCAGGCGGCCGAGTTCGCCGCGTACGTGGACCGCGTACGCGACTCGCTCCAGCCGTGGATCTCGTGGGCCTACACCATCGTGGACGAGGAGTCGGCCCGGGCATTCCTGCAGGGTCACGCCGACCGGCAGGCCTCCGACACCGGCCGCATCTTCGGCATCTACGCCTCGGGGGCCCTGGTGGGCGGCGTGGTGTACCGGTCCTTCGACACCGCCCACCGCGTATGCGAGATCGGCGTCTGGCTTGCGCCCGAGGCACGCGGCCGGGGGCTGGTCACCGCCGCCGCACGCGTCCTCATCGACTGGGCGCTGAAGGTCCGGGGCATGGCTCGCGTCGAATGGTTGTGCGACCCGCGGAATCAGCCGAGCATAGCCACCGCCAAACGACTCGGCTTCGTCCACGAGGGCACCCACCGCAAGGCTTTCTCCATCAACGGCGAGCACCGCGACGCCCAGGTCTGGGCCATCGTCACCTGAGAAACGGGCTCACCTGACCAAGGAGATCGTCCCTTCGCAGATAATCCGCACCGGGACGACTTCGGTAGGCTGGCGGCATGACGGCGATGGCTCCCACTCGTACAGAAACCGACCTGTCCTTCCTGCTCGACCACACCAGCCACGTGCTGCGCACCCAGATGACGGCGGCGCTCGCCGAGATCGGGCTGACGCCGCGCATGCACTGCGTGCTGGTCCACGCGCTGGAGGAGGAGCGCACCCAGATCCAGCTCGCCGAGCTGGGCGACATGGACAAGACCACGATGGTGGTGACCGTGGACGCGCTGGAGAAGGCCGGGTACGCCGAGCGCCGCCCGTCCAGCACCGACCGGCGGGCGCGGATCATCGCGGTCACGGACGCGGGTGCCGCGATCGCCGAGCGCAGCCAGGAGCTCGTGGACGGCGTCCACCGGGCGGCACTGAACGCGCTGCCCGCGGACGAGCGGGAGGTCCTGGTACGCGCGCTGAACCGCCTGGTCGGCGGGCATCTCGCCGCCCCCGCCGAGGGTCCGCAGCAGGCCCGCCGGGCACGGGAGCGCGCAAAGTAGATCCGAAGAGGATCGTCTATTACGGAACTATCTGCTACGGTCTCTCCTGTCGACCTGAGACGGGAGAGACCATGTCGTACGTGCGTAACTCGCGCTGGACCGCGCTGGGCGTGCTGTCCGCGGCGGGACTGATGACGATCCTGGACGGCAGCATCGTGACGGTGGCGATGCCCGCCATCCAGAAGGACCTGGGCTTCTCGGGCGCGGAGCTGAGCTGGATCGTCAACGCCTACCTGATCCCCTTCGGCGGGTTGCTGCTCCTGGCCGGGAGGTTGGGCGACCTGATCGGGCGCCGGACGATGTTCCTGGCCGGGAACACGGTCTTCGCCGCCGCCTCCGTGCTGGCCGGCGCGGCCACCGATCCCGGCCTGCTGATCGCCGCCCGGTTCCTGCAGGGCGTGGGCAGCGCGCTGGCCTCCGCCGTGGTCCTGGGCATCTTGGTGACGTTGTTCACCGACGCCGGCGAGCGGGGCAAGGCCATTGCGATCTTCAGCTTCACCGGGGCGGCCGGCGCCTCGATCGGCCAAGTCCTGGGTGGCGTGCTCACCGATGCCCTGAGCTGGCCGTGGATCTTCTACATCAACGTGCCGATCGGCGTGGTCACCATCGTGCTCGCGCTGGTGGTGCTGCCCGCCGACCGCGGCATCGGCCTGTCCGCCGGCGCGGACATCGCCGGGGCCGTGCTGGTGACCACCGGTCTGATGCTGGGCATCTACACCGTGGTCAAGGCCGAGGAGTACGGCTGGCTCGCCGCCCACACGCTCGGCCTCGGCGCGGTGTCACTGGCCCTGCTCGCCGGGTTCGTGGCGCGGCAGGCCACCGCCAAGGCCCCGCTCATGCCGCTGCGGATCCTGCGCTCGCGTAACGTCGTCGGCGCCAACCTCGCCCAGATGCTGGCCCTGTCGGGGATGTTCGCCTTCCAGGTCCTCGTCGCGCTCTACATGCAGCGGGTCCTGGGATACGGGGCGCTGGACACCGGGCTGGCGATGCTCCCGGCCGCGGTGGGCATCGGCTCGATCTCGCTGTTGGTCTCGGCCCGGCTCAGCGCCCGCTTCGGCGCCCGTACCGTGCTGATCGCCGGCCTGGCGCTGCTCATCGCGGCGATGCTCCTGCTCACCCAGATCACCGTGAACGCCGGCTACGTCACTCACCTGCTCCCGGCGATGCTGCTGATCTCGGGCGGCGGTCTGGTGCTTCCGACGCTGGCCACGCTCGGCATGTCCGGCGCGCGGGAGAGCGACGCGGGGCTGGCCTCCGGGCTGTTCAACACCACCCAGCAGGTGGGCATGGCCATCGGCGTGGCGGTGCTGTCCACGATGGCCGCCTCGCGCACCGGTGAACTGCTGGCCGCAGGAGCCGGCCAGGCCGCGGCGCTGACCGGGGGTTACCGGCTGGCGTTCGGCATCTCGGCGGGGCTGCTGCTCACAGCCTTCGCCGTGGCGCTCACCATCCTGCGCCGCCCCGCCCCGTCCGAGTCCGACGAGCCCGCCCCGTCCGGCGAGCCCCAGCCCTCTGCGACCTCCTGAGCCATCCCTCCCGCCCGGCGCGCTTCGCCCGCCGGGCGGTTCCCGGCTGGTCAAGGCGGTTCGCCCACGGGCGCGACGGTGTGCGCTCCCTCCCCCGGTACATCGCCAAACGGCGATCTCATCCGCGCTTCACGACCGCCAACGCGTGCCCCAGCGCCTCCCACATCTTCGGTTTCCGGGCGAGGGTCGGCTCGAAGCCGGTGTCGCGTTCTTCGGAGTGCACGCTGCGGTATCGCCTACAGCGCGTCAGCGGCCGCGTATGCACTCGGGCATCGGACACATCCCGTTTTACCTGGGATTTGTACCCTGCGTGACACAGTGTGAGCATGGTGTGGGGCCGCTCCATCAGGGCCAGGATGACGATCGCGACGGTGACCGTATTCGGGGCCATCGTCTTTTCCGGGGTGCTCGTGATCTCACTGGTGTATCCGGCAATGGCGCGAGCCGACCTCATCACCCATGCGGACGGCGCCAGCCGCCGCCTCGCCACCACCATCGACAAGACGCACTTCACCGGCCCCATTCCGCCGCGGGACAGCGTGCAGATCATGCAGGTCGTGGACGCATCCGGCCGGGTGGTGGCCGCCAACGACGGGCGCGCCTCCTGGCAGGTCCTCACTCAGGCCCGGCCGGCCGAGGGCGACTCGAGGGTTCAGGATCGCGTGTGCCGGCCCAACGGCTGCATGGTCGTGGTGGGAACGAGCAACCCCACCAGCGTGTACGGCCCCGTCGTCGCCTACGCGGCCATGCGGGAGCCGTTCCTGCTGACATCGCCGTTCCTGCCCATGCTCCTGTGGGGCTCGGCGGCGGCGCTGGTGGCGCTGATGGGATGGGGCGCCTGGTACGGGACCGGGCATGTGCTCGCCCCCGTGGAGCGGATCCGGTCGGGGCTGGAGCACATCAGAGCCCAGGATCTGAGCCGGCGCATCGACGTACCCGACACGAAGGACGAGGTCGCCGAACTGGCCACCACCGCCAACGAGACCCTGGCGCGGCTGGAGGACGCCGTGGAGCGGCACCGGCGTTTCGTCTCGGACGCCTCCCACGAGCTGCGCACACCCATCGCCGCACTCCTCGTACGACTGGAGTCGGGGCTCGGGGACCTGGACGAGAAGGAGTGGCGGGCGGCGATCAAGGACGCGCAGCGGCTGTCCGACATCGTGCACGACCTGCTCCTGATGGCCCGGCTGGACGCGAGCGCGCCGGTGAAACATGAGCGGATCGATCTCGGCCAGTTGGTCGAGGAGGAGATCGCGCGGCGGCCCAGCCGGTTGCCCATGACCATCGATGTGGAGCCCGAGCTGCATGTCCAGGGGAGCCGGTTGCGGCTGGGGCGGCTGCTGACGAATCTGCTGTCCAACGCCGATCGGTACGGCGAATCCCGGGTGTGGATCTCCGTCCGGGAGTGCGCGGATCAGGCGGAGGTGGAAGTGCTGGACGACGGGCCGGGGATTCCCCTGGAAAAGCGGGAGCGGGTGTTCGAGCGGTTCACCCGGCTCGAACACAGCCGGTCCCGGGATACCGGGGGAAGCGGGCTGGGGTTGCCGATCGCCCGTGACATCGCCAGGGCTCATGGGGGCACGCTGGAAGTCGGCAGCGGCCCAGGGGGGCGACTCATCCTGCGCCTTCCGCGAAGCTGACCGGCTTCACGAGTCGCGCGTGGTGATCGCGGTGATCGCGGTGATCGCGGTGATCGCGACGACGATGCCGACCAGCATCGCCGACAGAGCCGGCGCCCACAACGGCGCAACGAGCAGCAGCAGCGTGCCTACCGTGGCACCCCTTCTGAATGGCATTGTGAGTACTCTCCGCTGGCTCTAGAATTCGATCATGAGATTGGTCGATATCCGGATTTATCCCGTTAAATCTGGTGCCGGGTGTCCCGTTCCCGAAGCCACCGTGGAGCCCTGGGGGCTGGCCGGAGATCGGCGGTGGGCGGTCGTCGACGAGGCAGGCGACAATCTCTGGCTCGGTGAGCATCCCCGGATGGCGTCCGTCCGCGCGGGGAACATGGACGGCGGCGGCCTGCTCCTGTCCGCCCCCGGCCTGCCCGACCTGAAGGTCGCCAAGGCCGCCGGGGAGCCGGTGCCGGTGGGCTTCAGCGGCCTGGATCGGGCGATCGCCGCCGATGACGACGCCCACGCGTGGTTCACCCGGCTCCTTGGCCGCCCCGCCCGGCTGGTCTGGCTGGACGACCCGAACCGCCGTACCATCGATCCGGCTCACGGCGGCCTGCCCGGCGAGGTGGTCAGCTTCGCGTGGGACGCGCCGCTGCTGCTGACGTCCGCCGCGTCGCTGCGCGTCCTGGACGGGCAGATCGGCGGGGACACCCCGCTCGACATGGCGCGGTTCCGCCCCAGCGTGGTGATCGACGGCGCCGAGCCGTACGCCGAGGACTCCTGGACCGAGGTCAGGATCGGCGAGATCGACTTCCGTGTCTCCGAGTTGTGCGACCGCTGCGCGGTCACCACCATCGACCCGGTGACCCTGGTCAAGGGCAAGGAGCCGATCCGCACCCTGGCCAAGTACCGCCGCTGGGACGGCAAGACCTGGTTCGGCATCCGCCTGGTGCCGCGGAACGCGGGACGGCTCCGGCTCGGCGATCCGGTGAGGCCCGCAAACGCGAGCTGACCGCGTTGTCGTCCTCGCGCTGGTCCGGGGCCATCACCAAGACCACCCCCACCAGTGGGCGCACCCCTGGGCGGTACGCCAATCCTTCGGAGATCGGTGAGGCGATCGCCTGGCCCAACTCCGATGCCGCGTCGTTCGTGACCGGTCCGCCGATGACCGTGGACGGTGCCATGACGGCCCGTTAGCGCATCAGGACGTGGCACTCCAATGGGAAGCCCTTCCCTAGACGACCGGGCGGCTCAGGCATCAAGCTTCGGTGGCAGAGCGACCGAGTCTGACGGGAGAGGACGAATGCCGACCCAGGTCGACAACACCTGCTTCGTGGGGCCTGCGGAGGAACCGGACAAGTACCGGCTGGTCAGGCAGGTTGGCCACGGCGGCGAGGCGGAATTGTGGTACGCGGTCACGGCCGTGGCCGGCGGCTGGGAGCCCGTCGCGGTGAAGATATTACGCAGCGGGCTGCAGGAGTCTCTGGCTCACTGGCGTACCAGGTGGAACACCTGGACTCACGTGCTGCACGTCTCGGCCCCCTCGTCGGACGCCGCCACCACGGACAGCTTGAACCCGGTCGACCCGGTGAGCACCGCTTGCCGTGTGCCCCCGATGACGGAGGCACGCCGCGCGGCGCTGGTCGCGATGGCCTCGGGCTATCTGCGCCGCTACCCCGACTACGACCCCCGCCCGCTGACGTATCAGGAGACGGCCGACCTGCTCGGGCTCCGTCGTGACCAGGTGCGCAAACGCATCGAGCACCTGCGGGAAGAGCTTGTGGAGGCTCACGTACCGGGGCTGACGGGCCCCGACGCCCGCCGGGCGCTGTGTGAATGGTTCCTGGGCATGCGCGTCATCGGCCCCCGGGACCTGGACTGGCTGCGCCATCGGCTCTCGCACGGCAGCTGAGCCTGCGGCCGGCACCACGGACTATCGTGGAAGTGAGGGAGGGTCATCAAGCCGAACCTGTGTTCCAGAGGAGGCTCTGATGAGGGAACACTTCATCTGGGTGACGACACGCCGCATCAGGCCGGGCACGTTGGAGGAGTTCGAACGGGCTTGGCGCCCGGACCCGTATCCGGAGGGCCTGCGTCACGCCTACGCGTACTGGACCGAGGACGAGCAGGAGATCACCGGGGTGTCGTTCTGGGATTCGAAGGAGGCGTGCGACTCCTGGCGGGCCTCCGAGGGTGAGAGCCACCGGCGTGCGGTCATGGCCCCGTACGTCGTGGAGGAGCGAGAGGGCTTCTACCGCGGCCGCGAGCTGGCCGTACCGGTGCGATAGAGGCAGGCGGGGGCGACGGCGCGGTGCCGCGCCGTCGCCCGGCGCGACTAGCTGTAGAAGGTCTTGGAGCCGCGGCTCACGATGGTGCCCCGCTCGCCCCAGTAGGTCCTGACCGTGGCGCGGTAGTAGGTGTCCTCGTAGGCGGTGGCCAGGCTACGGCACGTGCTGCCCGAGTGGCCGTAGTAGTTGTTGTTGTCCCGCCAGGTGTACGAGGGGCCGCCCCCGTTGACCGGAGCCAGCACCACCTCGACCCAGCGCGGGCCCTCGCTGTTGTACGCCTGGGCGCAGATGGTGTCCGTACCGTCGTTGTAGGAGACGGTGCCGTCGCCGACGTTCCAGGTGAACGAGGCGGCCGAGGCCGGCTGCGCGAGAGCGAGGCTCGCCGCCGCCACGCCGATGCCGACCACTGCCGTCTTGATCAGTTTCTTCATCATTCCCCTTCAGGCTTGAGCGGATCATTCGCCGCTCGTTGCCGATCTTTGACCAGCCAGCCGTCATGACAAAAGGTCTGACACGCAGTGTTCGCCACCTAGACCCGCAAACTTAGACACCCGCCCATTTAGGCGACATTCATCCCGCCAGTCGCGGCAGTGCGTCAGCAGGGTGTACCGGCGAGGGTGACGTTCAGGTTGTCAAGGCGGCCGCCTCAGGGGCATCGCCTTCAGGGGGGTCGGCCACCTTACCGCTCTGTACGTATCGCCGGATCAGCTCCAGCCCCGGCACCCCGTACGCGTCCTCCACCGCGTTGGCCGTCAGATGGCACAGGTGGAACCGTTCGAGCGGGGTCAGGCCCAGGCGGGTGAGGTGCAGGTACGTGTAGTTGAGCAGCACCCGGTACCGCAGGAACGCCGGGTCGGAGAAGACGGCGTCGTGGTAGGCGGGGCTGTCGAAGATGAGCCGGTGGAGCTCGCTCTGCTCGCGTCGCGGCGCCTGGATGGGTGCCTCTCCCGGCCCGGTCATGGGCTGGACCAGGTCGCCGGCGCGGTCGCGGTAGGCGTCCATGAGGGCGGCCCACTCCCGTACGAACGGCATCGGCTCGGACGCGGGCTCGTCCAGCGCGCGGATCACGTCGCGGACCCGCGCGACCAGCGCGTCGCGCTGGGCGGCGTAGGCGCGGTCGAACGCGGCCCGGGAGGCGGCGGGGTCGGCCGCCCAGGTCAGGTAGCCCTCCGCGTGGGACCGGAACGACATGTAGCTGCTGGTGATCGGCTGTGACGTGTGGGCGACGGTCAGCATGAGGTTCATGGCCACGCCGAGTTTGCCGCCTTCGTGTTCCAGCATGTCGAACAGCAGGTCCGTGCTGTCGGTGTAGAAGGACGTGAGCAGGTCCACCGCCAGGTCGTTGCCGAGCACATGATGGCGGGAGTCGAACGGTTCCTCGTGAATGGAGTTGTCGGCCCGCCACGGTGTGAGCGGGCCGCGTTCCTCCTCCCGCATGGCCATCAGCCGGTGCCTGCCGAGGCTCTCCTCGGGGTCGAGGGTCGTGGTGGACGGGTGTGCCTTCAGGTAGTCGCCGACGATCTCGTCGAGGGCGGGCCTGACGACATCCCGCCATGTATCCGGCGACGTGCGTATGTTGATCCGCACGTGCGGGCCCTGGCGCCAGTGTCTGAGCACGTACGCCGCCTCGACGTGCTCCCGCACCCGCGCCAGCAGCGGACGTACGGCGCCCAGCAACAGGGCGTCCCTGTCGGCGTGGTAGTAGACGTGGGCGCAGTGCCAGGTGGGCATAGGTTACCTCCGCGATGCGGCGAGATCGGTCAGGGTGCTGGCGAGCAGGGATGACGTCCGTAACTCGGCTTCGCGGCCGAGCCCCAGGCGGTTGTGGAAGAGGTGGGCGCATCGCAGGAGGATGAGGGGCACGGTACGGCGGGCGGGCGGCACGGCCATCGCCAGGTGGGCGTGCGGTGAACCCGGATCCTGCGGGCGGCACCGGCCTGCCGCCTGCAGCGGGTCGAGCGCGTCGCGCAACCGCTGGATCGACTCCCGCCAGGTCCCCAGCACGCCTGCGGGAGTCGAGCTCCAGAGGTTCGTGGTCTGGCGCAGCAGCGCGCCCTGCCGAGGCTCGACCGGCGGAGGCTCGACCGGCGGAGGCGCGGCGGGCCGAGCGGCCGCGTGCGAGCCGGATGCAGCCGAGCCGGATGCAGCCGAGCCGGATGCGGCGAGGCGGGTGGTGTCGGGTGGAGCGGTCTCGGCGATGCGGGTCGCGGCTGCGGCGAGGTCGGGTTCGGCGACGGCCAGGGTGATCGTCAGGGCCGCCAGGCCGATGGCCACCCGCTGGTCCATCGGCGTGCCCGCAGCCAGCACGCGCAGGGCCAGCGTGCTGGAGTCGGTGAAGTGGCGCTCCACGGCCGCCAGGCAGGCCTCGTCCCCGTAGGCGGCGTGCTCCGGCCGGTACGCGATGAACTCGACCGTTCCGGCCGGCCGCAGCCGCTCGTCGAAGTGTTCCCTGCGCTCCTCCCGGGCGACGACCGCGGCGAAGCGGCGGTAGACGTCCTGTCCGAACGGGGGTGTGGAGGGGTGGCGGGTGAAGTGCCGGGCAGCGGCCGAACGCACCAGGTCACGGGCCCGGTCGGGGTCGGCCGTCTTCAGCCGCAGCCGGACGTGCTGGCCGCCCTCCCAGTACCGCAGGAAGAAGTGCTCGTCCGCGTCCAGCGCGTCGACGACGGGGGTCACGACCTCGGTCACCAGCGCGTCGAGATCGCCGTAGTGGAACAGGTGCGCGCTCACCCACCGCCGCCCGCTCACGACCGCGACACCTGTACGGCGTACTCGGTGACATGGCGGCCCCCGTCGCCGTACGCGGGGGCGTCGGCCAGGTCGGGAAGGGCTTCTTCCAGCACCATCAGGGCATCGGGATCGCCGATCGACCGGATGAACCCGGTGAGCAGGAGGTGGTCCGTCACGTCCACGTACATCGGCTTACGTCCCTTGCTCAGCAGGCCGGTGCCCAGACCTTCGCGGAGGTCCACCACACGGGCGAAGAACCGGCGCGCCACCCCGTGCCCGGCCAGCCAGCCGGCCAGCCGAGGCAGGTACGCGGCGTCGCCCTCGCCCGGCAGCGGTACGGGGAAGTCGCCGGCGCGAAGGCGTACGCAGGCGCGGGCCAGGGTCACGCGGCCCACGTCCAGACGCGGCCAGCGTTCCACGGCGCCCGGCGGGGGCACGTCACCACCCGCGCGGAACACCCAGCCGGGCACCATCGCCGTGGCTGGCTCGCCGAAGACCCGGATGAGGAATTGGAGTGCGGGCGGCAACCAGTGCTGGGCGGCCAGCCCGAGGTGCACGGGCCGGACCCGGCACCCGGCGGCGTCACGGAGGACCAGGCGCTCGGTGGCCGGATCATAGGTGATCGCGAGCTCGACCACCGAAACCTCGGGCACCTCGCCTTCGCCCGCACCGTCACCGAGGACCGCGGCCGGATCCCCGGGCGCTGTGCCGGGGTAGGCGAGGGCGACGTCGGCGGTGGCGGTGCGGAGGTTCAGGCCGCCGCCCGCGATGGCCCGGCACTCGGCCAGGCGGACGTCAGCCTCCGGGGCCCGCAGATGCATGGCGGGCGGCGGCTGACCACCGGCGAGGGTGATCAGGCGATGCAGGCGGGACAGCCCACGGCCGTACCCGGCGGAGACGGTGCCGAGGACCAGGCGCAGACCGTCCGGGGCGGGCACCGCCTGCACGTAGCAGCACACCGACCCGGGCGCCTGGACGAACGGTGGCCACTCGGCGGCCAGCCCGGCCAGCTCCGCAGCCGTCAGACAGACCGCGGCGCCGCCGGGTCCCGCGTTCGCGGCCTGCCAGAAGCGCCGGCGGGCCGCCGCCAGCGCCCGCATCCCCGGCAGGTCGGGCGGCCCAGCACCGCCCGGGGTGGCCAGGGGGTTGCCCAGCAGCTCCCGCACCATCAGCCCCGCCGGACCGGGCTGGTCCGCGGTGTGCAGGTCACGGTAGAAGGTGAGCGCCGGCACGGAGGCGCCGGGTCCATATCGATCAAGGAAGTAGGCCGCGGCGCTCACCTTGGCGGGCAGGTCGGAGTCGAACAACCCGAGCAGGTGGCGGACGACATCCAGATCATCCAGGGCCGCCTGCCACGCGCCGGCCCCGCACCGCCCGGCAACACCCGTCAGCAAGGCACTTTCCGGGCACAGGTTCTTGTCCGGCAGCCAAGGATGAGCCCGCGCCCCTGGGGAGAGCAGCTCTTCCAGCGCCTCCCGCACGGTGTCGATGCTTTTGCGGCGATCGTCACCGTGGGCGGCCTCGGAGATGCGCCGCACGGTCGCCGCCAGTGACGGCACCGGCAGCCAGGACGCGAGGGCGCCCACCGGGTCGGCTCCCTGCTCGTCGTAGGGCGGGACCAGCTCGACGAGCCCCGCCTGCACCAGCGGCCGCAGGCCGGGGACCGACCCGGCCATGGCGTCCGGATGCGCGCGCAGCCAGGCCAGCGCCGCCCGCACGTCCTTCCCGGCCGGCACGCTGGACAGCCGCTCAGTAGGCCCGGGCCCGAGGAACCAGATCCGCTCCCCGTCGTCGAACGCCGCCGGGTTGACCCGCAGCCGCGCTCGCGCGTACACCTCGGGATGTCTGGTCAGCGCCGCCCACACCGGCTGCAGCACCGCCCGGTCGAGCTCGACGACCCCCTGCCAGTCCAGGGTGTCCGGCGGCTGCACGGCGGGCCCACCGGCCGTCCATTCGCCGAGCCCGCTGAAGGTGAAGGTGGCGTACGGGCTCGTCTTGGCCGCGGCCCTGGCCACGTACCTGGCCAGGCCGAGCAGCTCCTGGCGGCCGGGCCGGCGGCCGGCGAGCCAGCGGTCCACCTGGGCGGACAGGACCGGGCTGCCCTGGGCGAGCCCGCGGCGGAAGGCGGGAGCACTCACCGCCTGCCGCAGGGCCTCAACCTCGGCGTCCACCTCCGCGGCGAGCACCTCGGGCAGCCGCCGCCGCACGCGGTCCCGGTGCTCGCGGCGCTCCAGCCACGACTCGACCCGCCGGGCGAGCTCGCCGGGCAGGTGCGCGAGCGCTTCCAGGCTGCGCCGGTCCGGACGGCGGCCCCCGAACACCGCCCGCCGCAACGCCACGAGCAGCGGCTTCGCCGGCGTCCCCGCGGCGGCGCCGACGGCCTCGTGCAGCGGCTCGGACAACTCGGCGCCCTCGCGGGCCAGCCAGTCCGAGACCTCGGCCAGCTCGTCCACCAGCGCCCACGTCTCGGCGCAGCGCATCCGTTCCAGCCGCTCCACCGGCACGCTCGCGACCCGCACCCCGAACACGGGCGCGACCATGTACCTGACTGCTCGGCGCATGAAGGCTCCTAGCGGCCGGGGACGCGGAAGAGCGCCCCCGGCCTATGTGATCTCACTACTGCTCGGGCACCCAGCAGCTGCACGCCTGCATGTAGGAGGAGCAGTACGGGCTGTACGAGGACGCGCCCGTCTCGATGGCTCCGTGTCCCTCCACCACGATCGAGTCGGCGGACAGGACATCGATGGAAGCCACTTCGAGGCCGCTGAGGTCGAGCGGCAGGATTTCGTTGCTCATGGTTCTCCTTCAGTCGGATTGAGCTGTGATCCTTCTTCGGCGCGGCTCAGGACGGTTCGGCGCCACCTCCTCGGGTCGTCGGACGGTGGATCGGGCGGGCCAGCATGGGACCGCCCGCGCGCGGGGTTCCTGCGAGGAGGAAGGTCAGGCTCCTCCAGCGGGTCCCCGCGAGTCCAAGTGCCTGGTCGGCGGCGTCGGCGCCGTCGGTGTGCAGGCGTGCCGCCAGGCCGAGCGCCGCCACGGCCAGCGCGGCCTGGTGCGCCGTCAGCCCGGCCTCGATCTGCCGCGTCCGGTACCAGCGCGCACCCCTGCCCGCCAGCGGATCGGTGACGGGCACGAGGGCGAAGGCGGCGGTGCGCAGGGCGTTCCTGGTGTTGGCCAGGAGCCTCCCGGCCTCCGGCACGGCCGTCGTCCCCACCCGGTGCAGCACGTGCCTGACCGCGTCGTAGCGGTACGCCCCTGTGGCCAGGCCGCGGACCCGCTGCACCAGCAGGTACAGCGCCACCGTCCCCAGGCTGTCCCCCGGGTACGGCCGCGCCGCCTCGGCCAGCACGGCGGCCAGCGAGCGCAGCGGGATCGGCTCCGGCCGGTAGCCCGCCGGCGGGGAGGCGCGGCGGGTCACGCCGTCGGCGAGCCGCACCGGCGGCGGGTCCGGGAGCGCCAGCCCGGGACCCTGCGGCAGCGGCGGCACCGCGGGCCGCCGCGCGACCGAGCCGGGATCGGACCTGGCGGCCTGGTGCAGGGCGGCGGCCGGGCCGGCCGGGAGCGGCCGGGGACGCGGCTCGCTCTCCCGCGCCCACGGACCCCGAGGCTGGTGCCGGTGCCTGTGGCGAGTCGCCGGCAGGCGCAGAGTGAGCACGGCCAGCGCGCCCTCTCTGGCGCCGTCGAGGCCGAGCAGCCGCTCCACCCTGTCGTCCGCGAACCGCAGGTGAATGCCCACGTCCACGCCGAGCCGCCGCCCGACCGCCAGCGCCTGCGCGGCCAGGACACCCACCTCCTGGCAGACCAGCCGGTATCCGAGGTCGCCGTACTTGAACATCGACCGCAGGAACACCCCCGCCAACACCAGCACCGCGGTGGGCGGCGCGGCCGGTGGGGCGGCGAGGCAGCCGGTCAGCTCAGGCGTGTGGTCACCCTGGCGTACCCGTTCGAGCGCGTGGTGCACGGGGTCGTAGTGGTACAGGTCGCCGCAGGCCAGGTACGCCTCCACCGGGTAGAGCGCGCCTCCGGACGGCGCCGGGCGGCCCAGGAGGAGCAGCGGCGGGCCGCCTTCGGGCCGGCCCTGGTCGTCGGTGGGGTGGCACCAGATGAGCCTGGCGATGCCGAGCATCTCGCGGAGCAGCTCTCCCGCGACCGCGAGTTCGCCCAGGTGGGACCGGCCCTTCGTGTTGTGGGGCAGGGCGATGCGGGCGGCGTCCGGGTAACGCTTGTGCCGGGTCGGCGCGGCGCTCCAGTCGATGGCGAGCGGTCCGCGCTCGCGCAGCGCGGCCACGTAGTCGTGGACGGCCGTGTTCGCGGGGCTCATGGTCACGTCGCTCCGTCTCACGGGAAGGGGTGGGGGAACGGGTTCAGCTGGTCCGGCCGCAGGTCCTCGGCGCGGTGGCCGAGCAGGCGCGGCCTGGACAGCAGCCGGGGCAGCCCATGGGTACGCCGGTGCCGGTGGCCGAACGTGATGGGCACCGCGCCCGGCACGATCACCTTGGCCGAGTGCAACTGGGCCGCTTCCATCTCGGGCGACGTGGTGTCCACGGCGATCACGTCCATGCCGGAGTCCAGGTAACGCCGCGCCAGTTCGGCGAGGTCCGCGGTGAGGTCGTCACGGGCGGGCCAGCCCGGTATGTCGGTGAGGGCCAGGCGGGGGCCTGCTGCTGGAAGGAACGCCAGCCGGTCGTACGCGCCCCGGTGCCCGTACAGCATGGGGTGGTCCTCCAGCACGCGGACCAGGTCGGAGTCGGCGGCGAGCCGGGCGGCCCGCGCCGGGTCGTACCGGTCGAGCTGGCCTTCCAGGGTGGGCCCCAGCTCGACCAGGGCGCGGCGCAGGGCGTGCTCGGGCTCCAGGTGGGCGGCGCTGCCGCAGACGGCCTTGGGGCGTTCCGGGTCGCCGGCCGGGTCCACGGCCATCACCCAGAACACCGGGACGCCCTGCTCCATGGCCGTCACGTAGGCCTCGACGTCGTAGCCGAGGCGGTGCCGGAGCCGTTCGGCGATCATCGGGATGCGCCGGTCGCGGGCCGATTCCAGGTCCACGGGGGACATCGGCATCCTGGCGTACCAGGTCGCCAGGACGGCATCGCGCTCGGCCACCTCCAGCAGCCCGTACAGGACCGCCTCTGCCGCGCACCCGCCGGCCGCGCAGCCGTTGGAGCTCTCGTAGGCGAGCCCGGGATCGGAGCGCGGGCCGTAGTAGACGTAGCTCTCCGGCACGAGCAGCGGCGCGTCCCGGCCGAACGAATACCCCCATACCCACGAGATCTCGCGGGCTGGGTCAAAAGGGGCGAACCAGAAGCCCGGCAGGTCGTAGCGGTCGTCGGGGTAGAGGCCCAGCGTGCGGGGGTCCAGGGCACGATCGGCCACGTCGGCGTACGCGGCCACGACGGTGGTACGGCGGGCGCGCGGGTGGATGCCGGCGATCCGCTCCAAAGCCTCGACCATCGCGGTGGCCCTGGCCGCGGGGAAGTCGTCGCATCGGCCGTAGCCGTGGTGACTCTCGTCCGAGGTACGGGCCGGGGCCAGGCGGGCCACCGCCATCGGGCTGCCGCCCCGCGCGTCCGAGACGAGGGACTGGATCAGCCCGGTCTCCCCGTCCACGAACATCGCCCGCAGCTCCTCCTCCCTCCCCGCCAGATCGGCCACCCGGAACACACCGGGGGCCGGTTTCCGCGCCGGCCCAGGTGGCGGGCGCACCGACTCCGGGGTGTCGGGCGGGCGGCGGCCGCAGTCGGGGCACAGG
>NZ_VCKY01000192.1 GCF_005889735.1 Nonomuraea turkmeniaca | reverse complement strand
TGCCCCACCTCACCACCGAGCACCACCAGGCCGGGATCGAGGATCACGCAGACCGCCGCGACCCCGAGGGCCAGCCGGTGCGCGATCTCATCCAGCAGCGGCTCTCCCTCCGTTCCGGCGGCCACCGCCACCGTGACGCATTCGCCCGCGCTCCCGGCCGCGAAACCGTACTCCTGCGCCAGCTCGCTGACCGCCTCCGCGCTGACCAGCGACTGCAGACCGCCCGCCAGTGACGGCAGCCGCCCCGGCAGGGTGCGAATGTCCTCGGGCAGCGGCACGCCGGGCACCGGCAGGTAGCCGATCTCGCCCGCGCTGCCCGAACGCCCCCGGTGCAGCTTGCCCCCGAGCATGACGGCCATGCCCAGGCCACGGCTCGACCACAGCAGCACGAAGTCGTCGAGGCCTTTGGCGGCCCCGTCGGCACGCTCGGCGAGAGCGGCGAGGTTGACGTCGTTCTCGATCGTCACCTCCCGTCGCAGGTCGCCGGCCAGGGCCTCGTGGATGCCCTCGTGCCAGCCGGGCAGGTCGAACGAGAAGCGCACGTCGCCGCTGCGCGGATCGACCACGCCCGGCGTGCCGATCACGACGCCACGCAGTTTGCCGAGCCCGACCTTGGCTCCGCGGCACGCCTTCACGATGGCGTCGTGCACGGCCGAGACCGGGTCGTCGTGGGCGTGCGGGTCGACGGCGACGTCGGCGATCGTGTTGCCGTGAATGTCGGCGATCGCACTCGAGATCAGGTCGGGCCCGACCTCCAGCCCGGCGACGTACGCGCTGGAGGCGATCACGGAGTAAAGGGCCGCGTTGGGCCCGCGGCCGCCGGCCTGCGTGCCGACCACCTCGACCAGACCGCGCTCCTCCAGCCTGGCCAGCGTCTGCGACGCCGTGACCTTGGACAGGCCGGTCAGATCGCCGATCTGACCGCGCGTCATGGGACCGGTGGCCAGTAACAGCTCCAGAGCGGCCCGGTCGTTGATCTCCCTGAGCAGTCTGGGCACACCAGGGCGTCGCTCCACGCTGAATCCCACCGTCACATCGGAAAAGGTTGTTCGAAGTTTAGCGCTCCCATCCTCGCGTGACGTCGCAGGTGAACACGAGATTTCCGCATGATCATCCGGTCGTCGCGCTCCCGCGGTCGGCATCGTAGCCCGCTGATCGACCTGGCCCGGAAGTCCGTGTCGGATTCGGATCTGGTGCCCGTTCTGACGAGGTTGCGCCTAACCAGTGTTGACCAGGAGGGATAATCGAAAACATGCGCCTCTCCGCTCGTGTCGACTACGCCCTCCGAGCCGCCGCCGAACTCGCCGCAGCAGGTGCGGGCCCGACCACCGTGGGCGAGCTCGCCAAGGAACAGGACATGCCGCCCAAATACCTGGAAAACATCCTGCTCCAGATGCGGCGCGCCGGACTGGTACGCGGACAGCGGGGACCCGAGGGCGGTTACGTCCTGGCCAGGCCCGCCACCGACATCTCGCTCGCCGACGTGATCAGGGCCGTGGACGGCCCGTTGGCGAACGTACGCGGCGAGCGGCCCGAGCACGTCGGCTACCGGGGCCCCGCCGAGTCGTTGCAGCAGGTGTGGATCGCGTTGCGGGCGACCGAGCGCTCCATCCTGGAGGAGGTCACGCTGGAGCAGGTCGCCTCGGGGTCGCTGCCCGAGCGCATCCGCCAGCTCGCGGCCGACCCCGCCGCCTGGGACTGACGCCGCGCAGGCCGCGCCAGTTTGCCGGAATCGCCACCGCAATGTCACTAAGAGTGAGAAGGTGGCTACTCGGCAACAGAATGGTCCAAGGAGGTCCCCATTCCGTGGCGAACCCCCTTCAAGGCCCGGCGCCGCCTCCTGCACATCCTTCTGGTGGCCGAGGTGTTCGTCGCGCTGGCCGACGCCGTCTACATCCCCGTTCTGCTGCCGGCGTTGCTGCTCGCCGGGCCGGTGATCGCCGCACATTGCCTGACCGTCCTGCAGACCGTCCTGCTCACGGCCACAGCGCTCGTCCTGGCCCTCCTGCTGCCTGTCCTGGGAGACGGCGCGGAGCCGCTCCACTATGTCGCGCGAACGTTGATCGTCGCCGTCGGCGGGCTGCTGTGCGTCGCCGTCGCCCAGCGCCATGAACGGCAACGCGCCGACCTGAGCCGCATCACCCGCATCGCCGAGCGGGCGATGATCCCCGCGTTGCCCGCCGAGCTGGGCAGCGTCCGCCTGGCCGCCCACACCCGCTCAGCGGCCCATGGCGCCCGCATCGGCGGGGACCTGCACGAGGCCATCGCCACGGCCGCGGGCGCGCGCCTGATCATCGGGGACGTCAAGGGTCATGGCTTGGACGCCGCCCACCTCAGCGCGGCGGTGCTGAGCACCTTCCGCCGTATCGCCGCCACCGCTCCCGACCTGGCCTGCCTGGCCCGCGACCTCGACGCCCGCCTCGGCCCTGACCTCGGGCCCGAGGACTTCGTGACCGTGCTGCTGGCCGACTTCGTGCCTGGCGGGGTCCTGCTCGTCAACTGCGGCCATCCCGCGCCGATCCGGATCGACAACCGGTTACGCGTGCTCGAGCCGCCCCGCTCCTGCCGCCCGCTGGGCCTGTCCCCCGACCCGTACGTATGGCGCGTCCGCCTGCTGCCGACCGACCGCCTGTTGTTGTTCACCGACGGATTCACCGAGGCCCGCGACCGAAGCGGCGCCCACCTGCCTTTCGACGAGCACCTGCACACCGCCCTGACCGCCCCCACGCTGGGGGAGGCCCTGCGCGACCTGCTGGACCTGCTGCACGACCATGCCACCCGCGCCTGCTCCGACGACATGACCCTCATCCTCGCCCAACCAGGCTCACACCCGCCCTCACCTCCCCACGACCACTGACCGGCCACCACCCGGGGTGCGATCATGCGGGTCACTTGCGGACGAACCCGAGCGAGACCGTGTTGATCTCGGCAAAGCGGGGCTTTCCCCATTCGGTGCCCGCCTCCCACGGCGTGGGGCAAGCATGCGCGCGTAACGGCGGCCCGCCACTGAAGGGCTCAGAGGCCGTATTCCTGGAGGGCCCTCAGCCGAAGTACGCCGAGTGGCGGCCCGCTCGGCCCCGCCGTAAAGAAGGCCGTAGAAGATAGGGGGTCTTGAGTGCTCTTGAGGCCGGCCGAACGCCGAAACAGAAGAGGGATATGAGGCTTGAGCCGGCCGAGCCGGGAGGCGCGGGCGGCACATTCGTAGACTGGAAAAATGCCCGAAGGAGACGCCGTCTATCGGACGGCCGCGCGCCTGCGGGACGCGTTGGACGGCCGTGTGCTCACCAGATCCGATTTCCGCGTCCCCCGGCACGCCTCCGCCGACCTGACCGGCCGAACGGTCCTGACGACCCTCTCCCGCGGCAAACATCTCCTCACCCGCGTAGACGGCGACCTGACCGTCCACACCCACCTCCGCATGGACGGCAGCTGGCGGATCATGGCGGCGACGGCGCGCACTCCGCCCGGCGACCAGATCAGGCTGATCCTGGCCAACCAGCAGTGGACGGCGATGGGCGTCAAGCTCGGCATGGTGGATCTCGTCAGGACCGGCGACGAGAATCGCGCGGTGGGCCATCTGGGGCCGGATCTGCTGGGGCCGGACTGGGACCCGGACGAGGCCGTGCGGAGACTGCGAGGGGTGCCCGGCAGGACCATCGGGGAAGCGCTGCTCGATCAGCGCAACCTGGCGGGGATCGGCACGATCTATCGCGCCGAGACCTTGTTCCTGCGGGGGATCTGGCCGTGGCGAAAAGTCGGGGAGATCGAGGATCTCAACGGGCTCGTTTCATTGGCGCAGCGGCTGCTGGACGCCAACAAGGGGCATGCGGGCACGGTGACCACAGGAGATCGCCGCCCGGCGAATCAGACCTGGGTCTACGGCAGGGCGGGGAGGCCCTGTCGCCGATGCGGCACCCGCATCAGCCGCGGGGAGATGGGGGCGCAGCCACAGGAGCGGCTGATCCTGTGGTGTGCCGGCTGCCAGCCGAGCTAGGCAGCCACCATGTCTTTGACTTCGGGGAACACGGAGTCGGAGATCGACCCCGGAACCGTCTCGGCAAGGGGCAGGCGCTCGTGCTCCGGCACATCGGCAAGCACAGGAGCAGCCTGGAGCTCCGCCAGCGCGAACTGGTCGGACACTTCACGCAACACCTGCGAAAGCGGCACTCCGAGCGCGCCGCAAATGGATGCGAGCAGCTCGGACGAGGCCTCCTTCTGGCCGCGCTCCACCTCGGACAAGTAGCCGAGCGAGACACGGGCAAGCGTGGACACCTCGCGTAGCGTTCGTCCCTGCCGCACCCGCAACCGCCTCAGCACGTCGCCGAGCAGCTGACGCAGCAGAATCATCTGTCGCTCCCTCCCCGGCGCGGAAGTTTTCACCACGCCTCGCGCGATCGGATCGTGCCGCACTTTGGTCTTCTTAGCTTCGTACATACTCCTCGCCGTCATCGCTGGGCGTCGCCGCCCCTGAACCGCCGCTCGTGCCTCATTGCGCGACGCATCAGGCCCGCCTGCCGGGCGCTCGGTGCTTGCAGTTGGCTCACGGACCTCACTCACAGCTCCACCGTACCCGTATCCACCGACGCGGCGTCAGACCGCGCAAGGCATGTTCGCTCGGGACGTAACACGGTAATCATCTGGAATGTTCCCCTATGTTCGTCTTCAGCACACCTGCCAGGAGATCAACGGCCTCGTCCACCGTCTCTACCCTGATACGTTCGCGCGACCCATCAAGTCTCAATTCGCGCGCCCAAATCTGCCCACCGGGCCCGGAAACGGCCACATGCACGGTCCCGACAGGCTTGCCGTCCTGCGGCTCCGGACCGGCCACACCGGTCACCGCCAGCCCGTACGTGGCCCCGCACAACCGCGCGACCCCCGCCGCCATGGCCGCGGCCACCTCCGGGTGCACGGCCCCCTCCCTCTGGAGCAACTCCCCGGGCACCCCGAGCAATTCCCGCTTGAGATCGGTCGCGTACGAGATCACCCCGCCGCGGAACGCCTTCGAGGACCCCGACACGGACGTGAACGCGGCCCCGATGAGCCCGCCGGTGACCGACTCGGCCACCGCCACCGTGGCAGACCGCCGCACCAGCATGGACAGCACCTCGGCCACATCCATCGTCGATCACTCCCCGCGCGCTTGCCTGGCCACCTTACGCAACCTCACGGCCCTGATCAGATAGTCGACGCCCGTGGCCACCGTGACGACCAGCGCCGCCCCCATCACCACCCACCGGACCACCGGCGGCACGAAGGGCAGCAGATAGAGGACGATCGCGGCGATCTGCAGCACGGTCTTGACCTTGCCGCCGTAGCTGGCCGGGATGACCGCGTGCCGCAGCAGCATGAACCTCAGCGCCGTGATGCCCACCTCCCTGCCGATGATCAGCCCTGTGACCCACCACGGCAGCTCGCCCAGGATCGACAGGCACACCAGCGCGGCGCCGATGAGTGCCTTGTCCGCGATCGGATCGGCGATCTTGCCGAAGTCCGTGATCAAGCCGTACCTGCGGGCCAGCTCGCCGTCGAGGTGGTCGGTGATCGAGGCCACCGCGAACACCGCCAGCGCGGCCACCCGCCAGCCCGCGCCCGGCAGGAGGAGGCAGACGACAAAGAAAGGGACGAGCGCCAACCGGAGGACCGTGAGGATGTTGGCGATGTTCCACGGGCTCACCACCCGGCGCTCGTCCTTCTTCATGGACCGGCCTTGATCCGCGCGATCAGGTCGACCCCCTCGGCGTCGACCACGACCGCGCGCACGATCTGCCCCCTGACCAGCCCGATGCCCTGCACCGTGACCGAGCCGTCGACCTCGGGCCCCTGGTGGGCGGCCCGGCCCTCGTAGCCGCCGTCGCCCAGGTCGTCGTCGATCAGAATGTCGACCTCGGTGCCGATGCGCTCCTCCGCCCGCTGGGCGGTCAGCTCCTCGGCCAGTGCGGTGAGCACGCGCACGCGCTCGTCGATGACGTCCTGGTCGAGCTTGCCGGGCAGGTCCGCCGCCTCGGTGCCGTCCTCGTCGGAGTAGCCGAACACGCCGATGACGTCGAGCCTGGCCTCCTCCAGGAAGGCCACCAGCTCGCCGAACTCCTCCTCGGTCTCCCCGGGAAAGCCCACGATGAAGTTGGAGCGCACGCCCGCCTCAGGAGCGCGCTCCCGTACGGTCTCCAGCAGTCCCAGGAACCGCTCGGGGTCGCCGAAGCGGCGCATCCTGCGCAGCACGCTGTTGCTGGCGTGCTGGAAGGACAGGTCGAAGTAGGGGACAACGCCCTCAGTGCCGGTGATGACGTCGATCAGCCCGGGACGCAGCTCGGCCGGCTGCAGGTAGCTGACCCGCACCCGCTCGATGCCGTCCACGGCGGCGAGCTGCGGCAGCAGCTTCTCCAGCGCGCGCAGGTCGCCCAGGTCCTTGCCGTAGGACGTGGAGTTCTCGCTCACGAGAAGGAGCTCGCGGACGCCCCGGTGGGCCAGCCAGTCGGCCTCCGCCAGCAGCTCTTCCGGCATGCGGGAGACGTAGGAGCCGCGGAAGGCCGGGATGGCGCAGAACGTGCAGCGCCGGTCGCAGCCGGAGGCCAGCTTGAGCGAGGCCACCGGACTCTCGTCCAGCCGCTTGCGCAGCACGCGTGGCCCGCTCGCGGGGGCCAGCCCGTCCGGTAGGTCGCCGTGGCCGGGGATGTGGGTCTTGGACGCGCTGGCACGATCCACCGGCGAGATGGGCAGCAGCGTACGGCGGTCACGTGGCGTGTGGGGCTTGAGCGGCCGGCCATCGAGCACGTCGTCGAGGCGGTCGCCGATCTCGGCGTAGTCGTCGAAGGAAATGACCGCACTGGCCTCCGGCAGCGCCTCGGCCAGCTCGTTGCCGTAGCGCTCGGCCATGCAGCCCGCAGCGACCACCTTCGCACCGGAGTCGGAGGCGGCCAGCAGCGTGTCGATGGAGTCCTTCTTGGCAGAGTCGATGAAGCCACACGTGTTGACGACGACGACATCAGGGTCGTCATCGCCCAGCTGCCAACCGGCAGCCTCAAGTCGCGCGGCGAGCTCCTCGGAGTCGACCTCGTTGCGCGCGCAGCCCAGAGTGATCAGCGATGCGGTTCGGCGGGATGACATGGTGAACACTACGGTATCGGCAGTTGGCCACCACCGATGCACGGGTCCACTTGTGAGGGAGTGCCGTCGCCTGGAGGAGCGGCGGGAGCGCAGCGACCAGAGCGGGGGAAGGCGACGGCATCCGGCGACCGAACCCGCCTCACGCAGTGAGGCCAATAAACAGGGTGGGAGTGCCGTCGCCTGGAGGAGCGGCGGGAGCGCAGCGACGGCTACCTCGCGCGCTGCCGCGTCGGCTGCTTCGGCGCCTCGAACGAGCGCCGCACCGCCTCCCCGCGGCCCCCGAGCCCCTTCACCCGCTTGCCGTTGACCAGCACCGACACCGCGCCGGCATCGCTGAGCACCAGGTCGACCTTCTCCGGTGTCCGCCAGGTGGAGGTCTTGCCCGCCTTCAACGTCCCCGAGAACAACCGCCGGCCCTCCGCGTCGTGCACGTTCACGTACGACGACCGCTTCGCCTTGATCTGCACGGTCACCATGCTCTTGCTGCTCGCGCTCTTCGAAGGCTTGGGCGTCTCGGTGATGGGCGTGTTCGGCGGGACGCTCGGCCGGGCCGAGGCCTGCCGCACGCCGGCGGTCTGCACGTGGTCACCGGACCCGCCCAGCACCCGCATCATGCCGAAGACCACCACGATGGCCAGCGCCACCCCGAGCGCCATCGTCCAGTTGGGCCCCCGCCGCTCCGGCACGTTGATCTTCTTGTCGGCCTGGAACACCGCCGCGGCCCTCACCGGCTGGGGTGCCCCGCCGTGCTCCTGGTCATAGAGATGCACGGTGGCCTCAGGATCCAGCCCCACGGCCCTGGCCACCGCTCTGACGTGGCCTCTGGCGTAGAACTGGCCGCCACATTGACCGTAGTCGTCCTGCTCCATGGCATGGATGATCGCCTCGCGGATGCGCGTGGCCGCGCTCACCTGCGCGACCGTCAGCCCCGCCGACTGCCTGGCTGCCGCCAGCATGGCTCCGATGCTCTGCTCCTGCACGGCGAAACGCCTCCCCGATGGCGCCTGGTCTGTCCCACCACGACATTGCGTAGTGGTTCATATTCAACCAGTAACCGCCCCGCAGGCACGCATTGGGGTCATTCGCCACGCAGGTCAGCCAGCAAACCCGGCAGATCGTCGGGCTTGACGAGCACCTCGCGAGCCTTGGAACCCTCGCTCGGGCCGACCACGTTGCGGCTCTCCAGCAGGTCCATGAGCCGCC
This sequence comes from Nonomuraea turkmeniaca, assembly GCF_005889735.1. Classification (GTDB taxonomy): domain Bacteria; phylum Actinomycetota; class Actinomycetes; order Streptosporangiales; family Streptosporangiaceae; genus Nonomuraea; species Nonomuraea turkmeniaca. Next base: position 12,384 of record NZ_VCKY01000192.1, on the reverse strand, counting down.
CGGCCTTCGCGAAGCCGACCCGCAGTTTACGCTGCAACATCGAGGTCGAGCCGAACTGCGTGGTCACGATCAGCTCGGCCGCCTGGATCAGCACCTCGAGGTCGTCGCCGATGTCCTCGTCGATCTCCCGCTTGACGGGCGCCGCGGCCACGTCCTCGCGGTATTCGGCCTGCATCTGCCCCTTGCAGTACGCGACGATCTCGGCGATCTCCTTCTCCGAGACGAACGCGTTCTGGATGCGGATGGGCTTGCTCGCACCCATCGGGAGGAACAACGCGTCGCCCTGGCCGACCAGCTTGTCGGCGCCCGGCTGGTCGAGGATGACCCGCGAGTCGGTGAGGCTCGACACGGCGAACGCCAGCCTGGACGGGACGTTCGCCTTGATCAGGCCCGTGACCACGTCGACGGACGGCCGCTGCGTGGCGATCACCAGGTGGATGCCGGCCGCGCGGGCCAGCTGCGTGATCCGCACGATCGAGTCCTCGACGTCGCGCGGCGCCACCATCATGAGGTCGGCCAGCTCGTCCACGATCACCAGCAGGTACGGGTACGGCTGGTAGACCCGCTCGCTGCCGGGCGGCGGCACGAGCTTGCCCGCCCGCACGGCCTTGTTGAACTCGTCCACGTGCCGGAACCCGGACGCGGCCAGGTCGTCGTAACGCCGGTCCATCTCCCCCACCACCCATTCGAGGGCCTCCGCGGCCTTCTTCGGGTTGGTGATGATCGGCGTGATGAGGTGGGGAATGCCCTCGTACACGCTGAGCTCGACCCGCTTGGGGTCCACCAGCACCATGCGCACCTCGTCCGGCGTGGCCCGCATGAGGATGCTGGTGATCAGCCCGTTGACGCAGACCGACTTACCGGCGCCGGTGGCACCCGCGATGAGCAGGTGGGGCATCTTCGCAAGGTTCGCGACGATCGTGCGGCCCTCGACGTCCTTGCCCAGGCCGACGATCATGGGGTGATGGTCGGCCTGCGCCACCTGTGAACGCAGCACGTCGCCGAGTGACACCAGGTCCTTGTCTGCGTTCGGGATCTCCACCCCGATCGCCGACTTACCTGGAATAGGCGACAAAATCCTGACATCCGCCGACTTAACGGCATAGGCGATGTTCTTGGTGAGCGCCGTCACCTTCTCGACCTTGACCGCCGGACCCAGCTCGATCTCGTACCGGGTCACGGTCGGCCCCCGGGTGAACCCGATCACCTGCGCGTCGATCGTGAACTGCTCCAGCACGCTGGTCAGCGCGTTCACCACGGTGGTGTTGGCCTTGGTCTGCGGCTTGGGCGCGCTGCCCTGCTTGAGGAACTGCAGGTCAGGCAGGCTGTATGGCCCCGCCTGCGGCGACAGCACCAGCTGCTCGACCTTGCGTGGCGCGGGCGTCGGCTGCGGCGGCTCGGGCTTGCGCTCCACCTCGAGGGCGGGCGACTCCTCGTCGGTCAGCCCGGGCACGATCTCCGGAGAGTGGTCGGCCCGCTTGTCAGGCTTCTCCGCCAGGATGGGGGTGTCGTACGGCTTGACCGTGTCGCCGCCCTCACCGCTCTCCGACTTCTTGGTCCTGGTCCGCTTCTTGCCCGGCTCGCGCGGCTGCGGGTCCGCCTGCCGCTCGAACAACATGTGCTTGAGCTCGGCCAGCCGCTCGGGGATCCGGTGCACGGGTGTGGCGGTGATCACCAGCACGCCGAACCCGGACAGGAGCAGCAACAACGGGATCGTGATCCACGGCGGCAGGATGCTCATCGGCGGCGCCGACACAATGAACCCGATCATGCCGCCGGCCGCCGACACCTTGTCCATGCCCTGGCCCTCACCGGCCGGGTACGGCGTGTCGTTGGCCACGTGGATCACGCCGAGCACGCCGACCAGCAGCGCGGCCCAGCCGATCACCATGCGGCCCGTGTCGGCGTTCTGGTCGGGGTGGCGAAGGTAGCGCCAGGCCAGCAGGCCGAGCAGCAGCGGCAGCGCCCAGGCCAGCGAGCCGAACACGCCCCGCACGGCTGCGTACACCACTCCGGAGATCGCCCCGTCGGAGTGGCGCCAGGTCATGGCCGCCAGCACGATCGCGCCCGCGAGCACCGTCAGCCCGATGCCGTCCCGCCGGTGCGCGGGATCAAGCTCGCGGGCGTTCTTGCCGAGCGCGCGGGCCATGCTGCCGACGCCGTTGGCGAACAGCATCCACAGTCCGACGATCAGCTTGCCGATCATCGTGAAGACCCAGCTGATCGGATCCTGGTGGGCGATCGAAGGCTTGCGGCCAGAGGCGGCGCCCCTCGTCCTGGACCCCCCCGCCGAAGTGCCTGTCCGCTTCGCGGGGGTCGAGCGAGACGAGGTCGACCGCTTTGCCGGCCCCTTCGATGCGCTTTTCGGCGTACGGGTGGCCATGATGCCAAAGGTACGTCGGAGACACCGCACCGCGCGCGGAGGCTCGCCGATCTCCCCTCACATCGCCCTCGTCAAAGGTGGCGAGAGGTTCATCCATTGTCCACGCAACGGCCGCATGGGCGCAGGCCATGTCTTTCTCAATGGTGAGTATGCCTCTCCTCAATTTCCGGGACGTGGCCGTGGAGACCGCGCTGCGCCCGGGCGTGCTCTATCGCTCCGCTCAGCCGCACACGCTCACCCTCGCGGACGCGGAGCTCGTGGCGGGCCTGCGGCTCATCGCCGACCTGCGCGGTGACGACGAGCGCGACCCCGGCGACTGGGCGCCGGTCCTGGGCGGCGCCGTCAGACATGCGCCACTCGGCGCCGGCTCCGTCGCCGCGCCCGCCCACCTGGCCTCGCTCCCGCCCGACCTGGACCTCGGTGACATCTACATAGGCATGCTCCAGCACAGGAAGACCTGGCTCGCCGGGGTCGTCGCGGAGATCGCCGACGGGCTCCCCGCGCTCGTCCACTGCGCCGCGGGCAAGGACCGCACGGGCATCGTGATCGCGCTGATCCTCGACCTGGTCGGCGTGGACCACGAGGCCATCGTGCGCGACTACGCGCTCACCGCCAAGGCACTGCCGGACCTGATGCTCACGCTCGGCATCGCGCTGCCGCCCGGTCTGCCCCCCGCGCTGCTGGAGGCGCCGGAGAGCGCGATGCGCACGTTCCTGGCCGCGCTCAGCGGGCAGGGCGGCGCCGAGCGGGTCCTGCTCGCCGGCGGCCTGACCCCCGCCCACGCCGACCGCCTGCGAGCGGCCCTCATTCCCTGGCCCGGCCCGCCACGGAGGAGATCACGTCGAAGGCGGCCTGCATGGCCGCCACCCGGTCGGCCAGCTCCTTGACCGTGTCCCGCAGCCCTTCGTCGCCGGAGGCGCTCTCGACCAGGCTCGTGAGCCGGGACTCGACCGCGCCGAGCCGTTGCGCGAAGTCCGACAGCGCCTCATGGTCGTGGACGAGCTGCGTGAGCAGCGTGGTCTGCTCGACCAGCACCGCGGTCTTGCGGAACAACTCGATGAAGACCGCCACCTTGCTCCTGAGCACCCACGGGTCGAAGGGCTTGGTGAGGTAGTCCACCGCGCCGACCGCGTAGCCGCGGAAGGCCGCGCCCGAGCCCGGCTCGGTGCCGGTCAGGAAGATGATCGGCACGTCCCTGGTCTGATCGAGCCGCTTGATGTGGGTGGCGGTCTCGAATCCGTCCATGCCGGGCATGAGCACGTCGAGCAACACGACCGCGAAGTCGTTCCGCAACATCAGCTTCATGGCCTCCTGACCCGACCTGGCCTTGAACAGCCGCTGCTGGAGCGGCCGCAGGATGGCCTCCAGCGCGACCAGGCTCTCGTCGTTGTCGTCCACCAGCAGGATCTTGACCTGGCGGTTCATCGCTCGATCCACCCCCGCATCACCTCGAGCAGATGGTCGAGGTCGACGGGTTTGGGCACGTAGTCGGAGGCTCCGCAGGAGATCGTCTTCTCCCGGTCGCCGGGCATCGCCTTCGCGGTGAGCGCGATGATCGGCAGCTCGGCGAATCTCGGCATCTCCCGTACGACGGCGAGCGTCTCGTAGCCGTCCATCTCCGGCATCATCACGTCCATGAGCACGAGGTCGATGTCCGCTTCACGTTCCAGCGCCTCGATGCCCTCCCGGCCGTTCTCGGCGTAGACGATCTCCATGCCGAGGCGGCCGAGCACGTGAGTGAGGGCGTAGACGTTGCGGATGTCGTCGTCCACGATCAGCACCCGACGCCCCACGAAAGCCTCGCCGAACGGGCCGCCCTTGAGCAGGCTCAGCTTGGCCCCGGACTGCCACAGGTCGTCGTTGTCCACGACCGGCCACTCGGCCTGCTGCATGGCACGGGACTCCACGGGCTTGGGAGAGGGCTGCCACTCGGGGTCGCCGGTGACACTCTGCGCCGGGCAGCCTGCGGGCACGTACAGCGTGAACGTGCTGCCCACGCCGGGGGTGCTGCTGGCGTGGATCTCGCCGCCGAGCAGGTGGGCGATCTCGCTGCTGATCGACAGGCCCAGTCCCGTGCCGCCGTACTTGCGGCTCGTGGTGCCGTCGGCCTGCTGGAACGCGCCAAAGATGGCCGGCAGCTTGTCGGCGGCGATGCCGATGCCGGTGTCGCTGACGGCGAACACCAGCACCTCGCCCTCCGGCGTGCGCCTCTCGGGGTCGACGGACACCTGCAGGCGCACCTCGCCGTGCGAGGTGAACTTGACGGCGTTCGACAGCAGGTTGCGCAGGATCTGCTGGAGCCGGCGCTCGTCGTTGTAGAGCTCGCGCGGGGTGCCGGGGTGTACCTCGATCTCGAACGTCAGACCGCGGTCCACGGTGAGCGGCCGGAACGTGGCGTCCACGTAGTCGAGCAGCTTGCTCAGCGGCAGCTTCTCCGGGCGCACGTCCATCCGCCCGGCCTCGATCTTGGACAGGTCGAGGATGTCGTTGATGAGCTGGAGCAGGTCGCTGCCGGCGTTGTGGATCGTGGTGGCGAACTCCACCTCCTGCGCCGACAGGTTGCCCTCCGGATTGTCGGCCATCAGCCTGGCCAGGATGAGCAGGCTGTTGAGCGGAGTGCGCAGCTCATGGGACATGTTGGCCAGGAACTCCGACTTGTAGCGGGAGGAGGTGGCCAGCAGGTGGGCCTTCTCCTCCAGCGCCGCGTTGGTCTTGCGCAACTCGGCCTGCTGGCGTTGCAGCTCGTCCGAGCGGCCCTGCAGCTGCTGGGCCAGCCGCTGCGACTCCGACAGCAGCGACTCGGTGCGGGAGTTGGCGATGATCGTGTTGATCGCGACGCCGATGGTCACCACGAACTGGTCGAAGAAGGCCAGGTGCACGTCGCTGAACCGGCTGAACGAGGCCAGCTCGATCACACCGAGCACGTTGTCCTCGAACAGGATCGGCAGCACCACGACGCTGGCCGGCGCGGCCTCGCCCAGCCCCGAGTGCACCTTGATGTAGCCGGGCGGCACGTCCTCCAGCAGGATGCGCTTGCGTTCCAGCGCCGCCTGCCTGATCAGCCCCGACCCGGGGCTGCCCGGGCCGGGCAGCACGTCGTGGGCCGCGCCGTAGCCGGCGATGTAGGCCAGGGAGCCGTCGGGTGAGTCGTGGTCGGCCAGGAAGAACGCGCCGTACTGGGCGCTGACCAGCGGCGTCAGCTCGCGCAGGATGAGGTCGGCCACCTCGACGAGGTCCCGGTGACCCTGCATGAGGCCGGCGATGCGGGCGAGGTTGCTCTCCAGCCAGTCCTTGGCCCGGGTGGTCTCGCGCAGGTTGGCGACCATGAGGTTGACGTTGTTCTTCAGCTCGGCGACCTCGCCCTTGGCCTCGACGCTGATCGCGCGGCTCAGGTCGCCCTGGGCGACGGCGCTGGCGACCTCGGCGATGGCGCGTACCTGGGTGGTCAGGTTGGAGGCCAGCTCGTTGACGTTCTTGGTGAGGCGTTCCCACGTGCCGTAGACGCCCTCGACCTCGGCCTGCCCGCCGAGCCTGCCCTCCGATCCGACCTCGCGGGCCACGCGGGTCACCTCGGAGGAGAACGACGACAGCGTGTCGACCATGGTGTTGATCGTGGTCTTCAGCTCGAGGATCTCGCCGCGGGCGTCCACGTCGATCTTCTTCGACAGGTCGCCGTTGGCGACCGCGGTGGCGACCTGGGCGATATTTCGGACTTGGCTGGTGAGGTTGGAGGCCATGAAGTTCACGTTGTCCGTGAGGTCCTTCCACACCCCGGACACACCCCGCACCTGCGCCTGACCGCCGAGCCGCCCCTCCGTGCCCACCTCACGCGCCACCCGCGTCACCTCGTCGGCGAACGCCGACAGCTTGTCGACGGTGGCGTTGATGGTGTCCTTGAGCTGGAGGATCTCTCCTCGAGCGTCCACAGTGATCTTCTTGGACAGGTCGCCGTTGGCGATGGCGGTGGTGACCATGGCGATGCTTCGGACTTGGCTGGTGAGGTTGGAGGCCATGAAGTTCACGTTGTCCGTGAGGTCCTTCCACACCCCGGACACACCCCGCACCTGCGCCTGACCACCGAGCCCTCCCTCCGTACCCACCTCACGCGCCACCCGCGTCACCTCGTCGGCGAACGCCGACAGCTGACCCACCATCGTGTTGACGGTGTCCTTGAGCTGGAGGATCTCGCCCTTGACGTCCACGCTGATCTTGCGGCTGAGATCGCCCTGGGCGACCGCGGTGGCGACCTGGGCGATGTCGCGGACCTGCTCGGTCAGGTTGGATGCCATGAAGTTCACGTTGTCCGTGAGGTCCTTCCACACCCCGGACACACCCCGCACCTGCGCCTGACCACCGAGCCGCCCCTCCGTACCCACCTCACGCGCCACCCGCGTCACCTCGTCGGCGAACGCCGACAGCTGACCCACCATCGTGTTGATCGTGTCCTTGAGCTGGAGGATCTCGCCCCGGGCATCGACGGTGATCTTCTTCGACAGGTCGCCGTTGGCCACCGCGGTCGTCACCTGGGCGATCGAGCGCACCTGGGTGGTCAGGTTGGAGGCCATGAAGTTGACGTTGTCGGTGAGGTCCTTCCAGGTGCCGAGCACCCCCTTCACCTCGGCCCGCCCACCGAGCTGCCCCTCGGTGCCGACCTCGCGGGCCACCCGGGTCACCTCGCTGGCGAATGACGACAGCTGGTCCACCATGGTGTTGACGGTCAGCTTGAGCTCCAGCAGCTCGCCGGTGGCCTCGACGGTCACCTGCCTGGTCAGGTCGCCCCTGGCCACGGCCGTGGTGACCACCGCGATGTCGCGCACCTGGGCGGTCAGCCGCGCGGCCATGGCGTTGACCGCCTCGGTCACGTCGCGCCAGCTGCCCGACATGCCCTGCACCTTGGCCCGGCCGCCGAGCCGTCCCTCGGTGCCGACCTCGCGCGCCACCCGGGTCACCTCGTTGGAGAACAACGCGAGCTGGTCGACCATGCGGTTGACCGCCTTGCCCATCAGCCGCAGACCGCCACGCAGCGGCCGGTTGTCCTCCTGCAGATCCACCCGCTGCGACAGGTCGCCGTCCGCGACCGCGTTGAGCACGCGCGTGGCCTTGGCCGCGGGAACGACCAGCGCGTCGATCAGGGAGTTGACCGCGGTCACGTTGATCGCCCAGCTCCCCGTGCCGGGGCTGTGGCTGAGCCGCTCCTCGAGCCGCCCGCGCCTGGCCACCTCGCCGCGCACCCTGGTCAGCTCGGCGGTCAGATGCTCATTGCGCTCGACGACCTGGTTGAAGACGATGGCCAGCTCGGCCAGGACCGGATCGTCCGGCACGTCGAGGCGATGACGGAAGTTGCCGTCACGCAGCCCTTGCAACGCCGTGATCAGGGGCCTCAAGTCCGATGGGTGGAGCGATCCACGTACGTACGGGGGTTCCAACTGCGCGACCATGGCGGCCTTCTTCACAACTGGAGAACTGGAGGTATCGACGGCATCAGTCTGACACTCTGAGAGTGACCGAACTGCCACATCGAGTGATGTTCTAGGACGCACAGTGGACACGACCCGGGTGTCGAGCACGGCCTTCGACGGCACGCCCCATGCCCCAGCACACGCGCGCAAGTTCGTCCGCCAGGTGCTCGGCGAATGGCGGCTGGGCCATCTGGCGGAGGACGCCGTGCTGCTGACCAGCGAACTCGTCACGAACGCCGTGGTGCACGCGGGCACCGGCATCGAGCTGACCTGCCGGCTGGACGTCGAGGCCACCCCGGCGAAGCTGGAGATCGAGGTCGACGACCACCATCCGACAAGGACCATCGAGGAGAGCGACGCCGAAGCCACGCCGCCCGACACGATGCGCACCTCGGGGCGTGGACTGGCGCTCGCGGGCCTGCTGGCCGACGCCTGGGGCGTCACGTACACGAGGACCGCCAAACGGGTCTGGGTGCGCATGGAGATCGGCGACGGCTTCGACCGGCAGGAGGCCCTGCCCGCCGCGCTCCCCCTCGCACCGCCCGTCGGGTCGCTGCACGTCGGCGTCATCGTCTGCGACCGCGACGGGGTCGTCGAGTCGTGGAACTCGGAGGCGGAGCAGCTGCTCGGCTGGCCGGCCAAGGAGGTCGTCGGCGGGCCGCTGGAGAAGCTGGTGGCCTGGCGCGGCCACGGCCCGTACGCGCTGACCCTCGCCGACACGCTCGGCCTGGGCCGCTGGCGCGGCGAGGCCCGCATGCGGCACACCGACGGCAGGCTGGTGCCCGTCTACGTCTCACACCTGCGGGCGCGGGGGCAGCGGTCGGCGATCTGGATGGTGGTGGCCGCCGACCACCGCTACGTGCTGACGCCGCCGCCCGCGCCGCTGCGCAGGGAGGCGGGCCGGCGCATCAAGGACCTCCTGGACCAGGACATGCCGTTCACGGAGCTGCTCGACACCATCGCGCAGATCGTCCAGGTGTCCAGCGGCGGCGACGCCGCGTACGTGCTGCTCTCGGCGGACGGCGGCGACACGTTCGGTGTGGCGGCGGGCGCCGGCGCGCCGGCGGGTCTGGTGGGCGTGCTGGCCACGGGCGTGTTCGGCGCCGACCGCAAGACGCCCACGCTGCTCGACGACCTGCTGGCCGAGGACGTCGAGCTGGCCGAGCAGCTGCGGGCCAGGTCGCTGGCGTGCGCGCCGCTGCTGGTGTCCGGGGAGGTGACCGGCTACATCGTGGTGACGGCCGCGCAGCCGGGGCGCTTCGACCAAGAGCTGACCGTCAGCCTGCAGCACATCGCCGGCCAGGTGGCCGTTCCCGTGCAGCGGGAACGGCTGGCCGAGCAGGACCGGGCGCACCGCGGGCGGCTGTCGTTCCTGGCCGAGGCGGGCGAGCTGCTCGCGGGGGTGCACGACGAGGAGCTGATCGCGGCGTTGACGGCACAGCTCGTCGTCCCCAAGATCGCCACCTGGGCCGCGATCTACCTGACCGATCTGGCGGGGATGACCAGGCTCGCCCACGTCTGGCACAGCGAGGAACGCCACAACGCAGACCTGCGCACGCTGTTGCCGGCCATCCCGCGGACCGCACTCAACGAGGTGAGCTGGCCGGTCGGCCCGGAGACCGTGCTGTCGTTCCCGCTGCTCACCCAGGGCAGGTCGCACGGCGCACTGGTGATCGGCCGCGCCGAGCCCACCCTGCCGCTTGAGCTGGCCGATCTGCTGGCCGACCTGTGCCGGCTGGTGGCGCTCAACCTGCACACGGCCATGCTGTACGCCCGGCAGGCCACCACGTCGCGGGTGCTGCAGCGCAGCCTGCTGCCCATGCGCGTGGCCCCCATGCCGGGGCTGGAGTCGGCGGTCGTCTACGAGCCGGCCGAGGAGGGCGCGGACGTCGGCGGTGACTTCTACGACCTGTTCACGGTGGCCGACCACTGGTGCTTCGCGCTCGGCGACGTGTGCGGCAGCGGGCCCGAGGCTGCGGCGGTCACCGGGCTGGCCAGGCACGCCGTACGCCTGCTCGCCAAGGAGCACTACACGGTGGCCGACATCCTCGACCGGCTCAACCAGGCGCTGCTGGAGGAGGGTGAGGACGGCAGGTTCCTCAGTCTGCTGTGCGGCGAGCTGACCCCGCTCCCCCAGGGCGGCGCGGTGTGCACGGTCGCCTCGGCCGGCCATCCGCCGCCGCTGCTGCTGCGGGCGGGCGGCACGGTCGAGGCGGTGGCGACGCCGCAGCTGCTGCTGGGCATCGAGCCGGACGCCAGGTTCTACGTCGAGACGTTCGAGCTGGCGCCCGACGAGGTGCTGCTGTGCGTCACCGACGGCGTCACCGAGCGGCGCGACGGCGACCGCCTGCTCGACGACGGCGACGGGCTGGCGGCGCTCCTGTCCGGCTGCAGAGGGCTGAGCGCCCACGCGGTGGCCGAACGGGTGCGGCACGCGGTCGAGATGTTCGCCGCCGAGCCGTCGCAGGACGACGTGGCCCTGCTGGTGATCAAGGCCGCCCCTCTGCGACAGGTCAGGACGTGAACTTGTAGCTCGTGGTGGAGGTGCGGCGCTCGCCCGGCCGCAGCACGGTCGAGGGGAAGTGCGGCTGGTTGGGCGAGTCGGGGTAGTGCTGCGTCTCCAGGCACAAGCCGGCGAACGGCCCGTACGGCGTCGTGACCCCGTCGAGCATGCTGCCCGTGTAGAACTGCACGCCCGGCTCGGTGGTCGTGACCTCCATGGTCAGGCCGGCCGCCGTGACCTGCATGCCGCCGTTGAGCACGAAGCAGTGGTCGTAGGCGCCGTCGTAGCGCTCGGCGACGGCGTGCGGCTCGGTGAAGTCGAACGGCGTGCCCTTGACCGGCGCGAGCTCCCCGGTGGGGATCTTGTGCTCGTCCACCGGCAGGTAGTGCTCGGCCTCGATGCGCAGCACGTGGTCGCGTACGTCGCCGCTGCCGGCCAGGTTGAAGTAGGAGTGGTTGGTCAGGTTGACCACGGTCGGGGCGTCGGTCCCCATCGTGTAGTCGATGCGCAGCGTGTCGTCCGCCAGCGCGTACGTGACCTGCGCGGTCAAAGTGCCCGGGTAACCCTGCTCGCCGTCGGGGCTGATCAGCCCGAGGGTCACCGAGTCGTCGGTGCGGTCCTGGATGGTCCACACCTTGCGGTCGAAGCCCTCGATGCCACCGTGCAGGCTGTTGACGCCGTTGTTGATCGGGAGCTGGTGGTCGACGCCGTCCAGGGTGAAGCGGCCGTACGCGATGCGGTTGCCGTACCTGCCGACGACCGCGCCGAAGTAGCGGCTGCGGATCAGGTAGTCCTCCACCGAGTCAAGCCCGAGCACGACGTTGCGGCCCGACACCTCCAGCGAGCGCACGATGGCGCCGAGCGTGAGCACCTCGGCACGCAGCCGTCCCGATGACAGCTCCACCTGCTCGACCTGCTCCCCCGACGGCAGCGTTCCGAAGATCATTTTTGTGCCCTTCCCGTTGACTCGCGGACGATGAGGGCGGTGTCGAGGGTCACTGTCGCGCCCTCGCCCCCCGACTGCAGCAGCAGGTCGACGGCCATCCTGCCGGCCGCCACGGCGGGCATGGCCACCGTGGTCAGCTTGGGCCGGTTGAGCCGGCCGGGCAGGATGTCGTCGAACCCGATGACACTTATCTGGTCTGGTACCCCGATCTCCATGGCCGTCAGCCCCTCGATCAGGCCAAGCGCCACGAGATCGTTGTACGCGAGCACGGCGGTCGCCCCGCAGGCCGCCACGTCCGCGGCCACGGCCAGGCCGCCGGCCTCGGTGGGCTGGTTGGGACCGAAGAAGACGAGGTCGAGCCCCGGCGCCTCGGCGGCGACGCCCTGCATCTCGTTGCTGGTCCATGAGCCGATCGGGCCGGACACGAGGGCGATCCTGCGGTGGCCGAGTCCGGTCAGGTGCTCGAGGGCGTGCTTGGCGCCCTGGGCGACGTTCATGAGCACCGCGGGCATGCCCTTGATCCGGCGGTTGACCACCACGAACGGCACGTCCTCGGCAAGGCGCTCGATCATCCGGTTCGACAGGCGGGGGCTGCACAACAGGACGCCGTCCACCTGTTTGGTGAACGTCCTGATCAGCTCCTCCTCCACCCGCGGGTCCTCGTCGGTGTCGGCCACGAACACGTGGTAGTCGCGGCCCCTGGCCTGCGACTGGGCGGCCTTGATGAGCGGGGGGAAGAACGGGTTGGCGATGTCCGCGACGATCAGGCCCAAGTTGAACGTGCGTCCTGTCGTGAGCGCCCTGGCCGCCCGGTTGGGGCGGTAGCCGAGGTCGTCCGCGGCGGCCATCACCCGGCTCCTGGTGGCAGGATTGACCAGGTGCGGCGCGGAGAAGGTGCGGGACACGGTGGACACGTGGACGCCGCAGGCACGCGCCACGTCCTTGATCGTCGCCGTCATCGCCGTCCTCCCCATGCAAACGGTTGCCAGACTAAACCTTGACCTTCGTCGGTCCTGTCGTCAAGGTTCCTGCAACCGGTTGCTAGGGCATGCAGGGTGATACACGCCCCTGCCGCACTCCCCCGTTCATACCC